>CAUJEL010000066.1 GCA_963169875.1 Candidatus Zhuqueibacterota bacterium | reverse complement strand
TACCGGCTCCTGCCTCCCCTGAGCGGTCAACTGACGATCTCTTATGATTTCATGACCCTGGAGCAGCCCCATGTGCTCGATGAGTGGGATTGGGACTATTGGCGAACGACTTATATCCCTTTTTTTCCGGGTGCGAATTTGACCGAGATCAACCATTCGCTGCAATACACCAGCACGGACAGCATCTATTCGGGCGTCTTTGCGCCTTCTCAATCCATGAATGAACTGCGCATCGGACTTGGTTTTAATTATGAAGTGCCGCTGTCCAGGCGTCTCACCCCCTATGTGGCCTTGAATGGGGGTGTGTCGCTGTTCCGGCGTGAATTGCAGATGCAGGAGCACTGGACCAAGCGCTTCAAGCTCGATACCCTCTCGACCGCCACGTTTGATTATGAATACAAGGTGGATGTGCTTCATTTTGCACCGCCGAAAAAGGGCAAGCGCTTGTTCGTGCAGCCCTCTTTGGGCATACGCTACGGGGTCTCCTCCTCGGTCGATTTGAACCTGGCGGGGCACTATGTTTTTTATCCGAGCCGTGATGCCATCGAGTGGCTTGAAAATCTGTTCAACATTTCTTCCGACAGTCAGTTCTGGTTCCCTGTCAAATCAAAAGCTTTGGTCACCCTGGGTATCACGTTTAAATATTGAGAGTATGATGAAAAAGTACATTTTGGCAGGTTTCTTTTTTGCGGCTGCGTTCGCGCAGGCGGTGGAACCCGGTCGCTGGGGGATTGCGGTTCAGGGCGGTTATTCCATGCCGTCGGGCAGCCTCGCCAACTGGTTCAAACCGGGCATGTCCATGGCCGTGGGGATCGGTCAGCAATATAATAGCCACTGGTTTTTACAAGGGATGGTCGAACACAGCCGTTTCGATCGCGAAAATCTCAGCGGTTATGCCGAGGGCAAGCTGGAGCTGGAATTGACGCATACAGCGTTGCAGTTCTGCGGACGTTATGGTCTGTCGCGCATCGGATTTTTTCAACCCTATATGCAATTCACGGCCGGGATGCTGCACTGGCGCGGTGTGCGCGGTACCGTGGCCGCCGCGCCGGCTCTGGGTCTGCCGGAAATCGATGAGAAAGTTCTGCAGGAGTACAACTGGTGTTTTGCGGCTGGACTCGGACTGGAAGCTTTCTTCAGTCGCTCCCTGAGCCTGGATGCCGGCCTTTCCTATCGTTTTGTCGTCGGCGATCTCTATCCCACGATGCAGCCGTTGATCGAGCTGGAAGGGGTATCCGGATTTCAGACGCTCAATGCGGGGCTTGGAATCAGATATTATTTCTAGGTTAATCATAAATCCAATTTGAATCAGAGGAGGTTTTCATGAAACGTGCGTTACTGTTTGCAGTGATGATATTTGCCCTGGTCAGTCAGGTCGTGGCTGAGTATCCAGTGTTGTGGAAAAAGTTAAATCTGATCAATCCCGGCAGCGATGTCACGCGCGGCCTGGCCTACAATCGCACCACGGATCATGTTTTGGTGGCTTCGCGCAAATCCGGCACCGATCTTTTTATTCTGGACGCCGCGACGGGCGATTCATTGGGAAAGATGAATACGACGGGCATCAGCGGCGGCACCTATCACATCAATCTGGTCACCATCGCTGAGGATGGCGCCATCTATGTCTGTAATCTCTCCGCCCCGCAATACAGTCCCGGCTCCAAATTCAAAATTTACCGTTATGCGGACGAGACGGCTGCGCCGGAGCTGGTTTTTGAAGATGCGCTGGAGAACGGCCGCTATGGCGATTCGTTCATTGCGGTCGGATCCGGAGATCAGAAATACCTCTATGCTTCCGGCATGGACAATGCCAAAATGGCGGTGATCAGGGATGCCGGCGGCCCGCAGTTGACGCTGGATCATATCATCAACCTGCCTGTTCAGGGCAATGCGCGCCATGGCATATCGGCGGTGGCGCCCCTCGGGAATGTCTGGATCAATGCGGCCGGCCCGCTCTTTCCACCGACGCTGATTACCAACGATGGCACCATCGCCGCCATCTGTCCGGACACCCTGGCATCGGCCGGCGGCACCTCCGGCATCACGCATCTGCAACTCGGGTTGTACAAATTTATCGTGGTCGCCAATGGCTATTCGGCCAGCGTGCGCACGGTTGAGTATACCGAAGATGAACTGGGCACGGTCAATTTCGCCTATTTCGGCGGCAACTCCGATTCGCTCGCCCTGTCCTATAACAACGTGATCAATTCCAATCCCAACGCCACCGGCCTGATCACTTATGACAGCAAGCGCAATGCCCTGGTGACCGTCATCGGCATGAACAGCATCGCCTCGCTGAGCTTCAACAAGATGCTCAAGACGAGCACGCCGCGGGACAGCAACCTCACGGTGAGCATTGACGGCGCCAATGACTTTTTCCCGACCGACCATGTCGGCGCCAGCAACGGCCGCCAATTCTACTTCACCTGGTCCGAGGGTAAGGTGTTCGCAGGCATCACCGGTCAGACGCTGATAGATGCGGCGCAGAAAAATGTCGTGATCTGGGCCTTCGATCTGGATCCCGATGGCACGCTCGGCAGCACGCAGCCGCCGGTGGCTGCAGGCGGCGTGAAAAACCTGCCCTTCCGTGCGGATGTCGTCTATGTGTTCGATTCGTGGACGGAAGCGGATTTTATGATCGGCAAGATTTACAAATGGAACGGCGCTGCGTGGACTTCCACGGACTTTGACGGCAATCTCGCCGGTCAGGGCGCTCTGGCGTATGCGGCGGAGCCTTTCGCCGAATTTTCCGCGATCAAGAATGATGCGGGCATTGGCAATGCTTTCACAAAAATCGGGACGATGGCGTATGTGGCGCAGCGCGGGGCCGATGAAGAGGTGCTCGCCGCGTTTCCGGGGGTCAATGCCATCGGCAAGGCACCGGCTTTTTCAGCCTACTATTACGCCGATGCGCTGGGCGCCGGCATGTTCCCAACCGATACCCGTCATGTCCAGATCAAGGTGACTCATCCCAGCAACGTTGAAAAAATCGATTCCGGGTTTCCGCAGCGATTTTATCTTGCACAAAATCATCCAAATCCGTATAATGCAGTCACCACCATTCGTTTCGATATCGCGCGCCCCGGACATGTGAAACTGGAGATTTACGACATCCTCGGCAAATCCGTGGCCACTTTGGTGGATGAAGAGCGGCCGGCGGGCGCGCACAAGATCCAGTTCGAAAGTGAGGCGTTGAGCAGCGGCGTCTACTACTATCGCCTCTCTGCGAATGGAGAGAGCCAGCTGCGCAAAATGGTTTTGATTAAGTAATTGAACCCCTGCTCCAACCCATTACCGCGCGGGAAGTGGCGGTTGGATGCTGTTCTCAAATTGATTGAGGTATGTTGAAAAATCGTTTTGCAGTCATCATCAGCCTGTTTTTTCTCATCCATGCTGCAGCCGCACAGCCGGAGCTGCGCGGCGTCTGGATCGCCTGGGGCGGCGCCAATCCGCCCCAGAAGAGCACCATCGCCAGGATGATGGACAACCTGGCCCAGCATAACGTCAACACGGTCTATGTCGACGTCTGGCGTTATGGCTACCCCTATTTTCGCAGCCAGGTCTTTCATGATTTGACCGGCTTGTGGACCGATCCGGCGCTTGAGGAGGGCCGCGATATTCTCGCGGAGATGATCGCCGAAGGGCACCGCGTCGGACTGCATGTGGAGGCCTGGTTCGAGTATGGTTTCGTCGCTTGCCATAGCAGCAATGATGATCTGTTTCGGGTACATCCCGAATGGTTCGCGCAACATCGCAATGGTTCATACCTTTTCAACGGCAACTTGAACTGGAAATGGCTGAGTCATGCCAATCCGGCGGCGCAGCAGTTTCTCATCGACCTGTGCCAGGAGGTGGTGCAGCGTTACGATGTCGATGGCATCGAACTGGATCGCATCCGCTATCCGGAACTTGATTGTGGTTATGACCCCGTCACGGTGGCGCTCTATAAATCGGAACACGGTGGCGCCGCACCTCCTGTCAGTCCTTCTGAACCGGGCTGGATGCAGTGGCGCGCCGAAAAACTGAGCGCTTTTGTGGCCGCCTTTTACGATTCTATCAAAATCCTCCGGCCCGATGTCTTCATCAGCAATGCGCCGATCTCCTACAGCTACGGCTATGCCAACTTTTGTCAGGATTGGCGGCCCTGGATCAACACGGGCGCGCTGGATTTCGTCAGCACGCAGCTCTACTGGCCAACCAACGCCGTCTATGTCTCTGAATTGGATCGGCAGCTGGCCTACGTCAATGATCGCAGTAAATTTATTCCGGGTATCTGTTCCATCGCCAATGACATCATTGTCAGCGGCGATGAGATCGTGAAGATGATCCAGTCCACCCGCAACCGCAATTTGCGCGGACATGTCATCTGGTTCTACGATCAGGTGGCGGATGACCTGCCTCTGCTCAAGGAAAAGGTCTACCAGGATCGCGTCCCTGTGCCCGATCGTCCCGCGGATTGGCGTCAGCCGGCCATTATCATCAACGAAGATGACACCGGGGCCAGCCGCTCGCAAGGATGGACTTCATACACCGGGATACCGGGGTACGACGCGGGGTGTTATTATTGCAAATCCGACGGCGCGCGCTGGATCGAATATGCGGCGGATATCCCGGAGAGCGGCTGGTACGAGTTTTATGTTTACAATATCTATCAATTCAAGGCGAGCAAACAGGCGCCCTATACGATTCATCATGCCGGCGGTGTCGATACCGTGCTGGTGAACCAGGCGGTCAGCGGACAGGCGCGCTGGTTCAAACTGGGCGACTATTATCTGCGTCAAGGACAGGCGCAGCCCGTGCTGCATTTGAGCAACGAGGGCATTGAAAAGGATGCGATTTTATTCGCCGATGCAGTCATGCTGGTGCGCAGCCGGCGGCCGCTGGGTACGCCCTCCCGTATTGAAACCAGGACTGGCCATACGCCGCAGTCCTGGTGCACGCTGGCCAACTATCCCAATCCCTTCAATGCCAGGACAGCCATTGAATTCAGTCTGCCGCAGCCGGCGCATGTGCGCCTGCGCATCTACGATCGCGCCGGACGAGAAGTTGTGGAGCTGTTCAATGGATGTTGTCAAGCAGGAGCGCAAACTGTGAGTTGGGACACCACCGGACATGCTTCCGGTCTCTATGTTGTGCAGATGCAGTATGACGGACACATCGTTTCCCATAAAATAGTGTTGATCAATTAAAGAATAACCCATGCTTTGTCGCCCGATTGCCGGAATGAATGACCAGTCGCGGTTGATACTATCCGGCGATTCAGCAGACAGAGAAAGAACCCTACAACCTGTCAGGAGGAAGTGCATGAAAAAACTCATGGTACTGTTTCTCGTGGTGTTGTATACCAGCGCGGCGTTTGCGTTGGTGGACAGCACCTCAACGCCCATCTGGAAAAGAACCGCGGATGATCCGACGCAGTCTTTTATCCGCAACGATCACATGACGCGCAGCATTGCGCTCAACAAAATGACCAATCACCTGCTGGTGGCAACGCGCACCAACGGGCACCGCATCGTCGTCCTCAATGCGGCGACGGGTGACAGCCTCGGTCAACTGGATATGACGGGCGTCTCCGGTGGAACTTACAATCTGAACAAAGTGGCGGTGGCTGAGGATGGCGTCATCTACGCCTGCAACCTCAACACCGGCAGCGGTTTCAAGATTTACCGCTGGCAGGATGAATCCGCTGCGCCGACTTTACTGATCGATGCCACCGGTGTCACCGGCACCCGCTTCGGCGACGCTTTTGCGGTCATGGGCCAGGGCGTGGACACCAAGATATTCATCGCCGGCAATAACGCCGCTTCGCGCATCAACATCCTCGGCACCACAGACGGTACTACTTTTCAAATCGAAAATGTACTGGCAAAAAATGGGCACTGTTCAGACATCTTTCCATTGGATATGAATACCATCTGGGTTAATCGTGCGGGCATGGCCGCGACACGTTTGGACGGCACAGGTGAAATCACCGGCACCATACCCACCACACTGGTGGGCACCAGCGCATGCGCCGTCGCCCAGTTCGGTTACGCGGGGCACTGGTACCTGGCCACTTCCGATGGCAATGTGACACCCGCCACCGGCCGGCTGGTGCAACTGGCTGACAATCTCGCCGATTCCAAAGTGAGCGTCATTTACAAGGGCATGGGCTCCAATGTCAACACCAACGGCGTCGGCGCCGTGGTGGTGCAACCGGACAGCGATCGCGTCTGGATTCTCACCACCAATAACGCCATCGCCATGTATCCATTTGGCGGCTATGCCCTGTTCCCGCTCGCATGGCGCGGCAAGGCCGATACCACTTCGTGGCACGGGCTTGACAACAACGTCCGCACCCTGACCTACAGTCCCGCCACCAGGCACCTCTATCTGGCGTCGCGCGCCGGCGGCACGTTCATCAAAGTGGTTGACCCCGTCAACGGGCACTATATCAAGGATCTCAATACCGCGGGGATTTCCGGTGGCACCTACCACATCAATATGCTGGCGGCCACGCGCGATGGACAGCTGTTCGCCGGCAATCTCGCCCTGGCCAATGGTATTTTCAAGCTCTACCATTATGCCGATGAGAACGCGGTCCCCAATCTGGTGTGGGAAGGAACGGTGGCCGGTCGCGTCGGCGATGCGTTGGCGGTCAACGGAATCGGACAAAACGTGACGGTTTATGCTTCCGGATGGAATAATGACAAAATTCTCACCTTCGCTCCCGGCGACAGCGGCTTTGTCCGCCAGGCTGACATCCCCTTGCCGGAAGCCAGCGCAGCGCGCTATGGCATCAGCCCGGTTGGCAATGGCGATTATCTCTTCGTCGCCGCGCCGACTATTCCCACGCGATACATAAACCGTGATGGAACCGTGGTCTATGAATTTGACAAGAACCTGGTCCTGGGATCTTCGGTGACGTATGTGGAAGTTCCGGCCATCGATGGCGTGTCCCGCAGATTCCTGCTCCTGCCGCACGGCTGGACGCCGGGCACCCGGGTTATCGAACTCATCGGCGAGGATGGCGATAACCTCTGTGAGAACTGGGAATTCTGGGATCAACCACCGGCCATGACGCCGGCTTACGCCAGCAACCCCAATGCCAATGCCACGGCGCATGCAGTCTATGAAGTCTATAATAACCAGCTGATCGAGCTTGCTACCAACAATGGCTTGAGCGCTTACTCGTTCGCCAACATCATGCCTGAAGCCGGTATTCTCGAGCCCGATCCCGTGGTCTCCACCGATCTCATCAACTTTGGCAGCCATTATCTGGGTGAACAGGCTGAGCAGACCTTCATGATCACCAACATGGGCACGGCCCCGCTGCAAATCTATGCCCTGCGGTTCGGCCGTACCTGCTTCTCCACGGATACAGTAACCCCCGCCACCGTGGATGCAGGCGATACGCTGGTGGTCGATGTGGATTTCATCGCCGATGAATTGGGTGAACTCGGTGATGTGCTGACTATTGAGACCAATGCGGGTGATTTGACCGTCGATCTGATGGCCACGGTCATTCAATTCTGGCCATTCACCATGACCGAACTGGATTTCGGTGCCATCTGGGCCCGTTCCTCGGAAATGCTCCACTTCCAGCTCATCAACACCGCCGCGATGCCAGTTACGGTCGATTCGGTAAAATATGAATCGCCATTGGTGGATGTTGCGCCTGATACTTCCTTCACGGTCGCCGTCGGTGATACCGTTGATTTTTCGGTGATCCTTGCGCCGGAACAAGTGGGCGAAGTCAGCAGCGCTGTGATGATTTACACCAGTCTGGGCCGCTATGATTTTGCCGTCAAGGGCATGGCCAATGAATACTGGCCGCTGGTGTGGCGCCAGACAGCGGACACCACGCTGTGGCACGGCACCAACAACATGGTGCGCACCCTGGTGTACAACAAAGCCACGCACCATCTCATGAGCGTCAGCCGCGTCGGCGGCAGTTTCGTCAAAGTCCTGGATCCCAAAAACGGCAAAGTGGTCAAAGATCTCGACAACACGGGCATCGGCGGCGGCACCTATCATATCAACATGATGGCTGTTACCGATGACGGTCAGATTTTTGCCGGCAACCTCGCCCTGGCGGGCACCAATTATAAACTCTATTACTGGAAAAATGAGGATGCAGCGCCGGTGATGATTTTCGATGGCCTGCTCGAAGGCCGTACGGGCGATGCCCTGGGCGTTTCGGGTCAAGGCAATCTGGTCACCGTCTATGTCTCGGGATCGGATAACACCAAGATATTCACCATTCAGACTACCGATGGCGTCACCTTCAGCCGCGGCGCGGATATTCCACTGCCGGAAAAAAGCGCCGCCCGCTATGCCATCAGCCCGGTTGACAATGACTATCTTTTCGTCGAAGGGGTTGGTACGCAGGTGCGTTATCTGAAAAAAGACGGCACGGTGCTCAAGGCCTTCGACCGCACGCTGCTTGGCGGAACCACCTGCACCTATTTTGAGGTGGTGAATACGGAAGAGAACACGCGTCGTTTCATCGCGGCTTGTGACGGCTTTTCACCCGGAACCCGTGTGGTTGAACTGCTGGGTGCGGCCGGAGACAGTCTGTGCAGCTCGTTCAATATTCTGCCGGCAAACACACCAAAATATTCCACGGTGGCCAATATCAATGCCACCGGCCAGATCGCCTATGACCGCGTTCGCAATAACCTGGTGGAATTGGTCACCAATAATGGCATCAGCGCCTACAGTTTTGCCAATGTGGTGCCGAACCCCAAGGCTTACACGGTCATCACCCCGATCGCCGAGGTTAAAGTGGACGCCAATGGTGATTTCAAACCGGATACGGAAGGCCAGACCTTCACCATTCAGGGTGTGGTCACCACCATCAACTACAACACCGGTAATTCCTCAAGCTACTATCTCCAGGATGATCAGGGCTGGGGCATCAATTTCTACTCCAGCAAGATCAATTACAATCTCATCATGGGCGATTTTGTGCAGATCACCGGTTCGATCATGTATTACAACGGATTGACCGAAATTTCGGCTTCCGACAGCGGCGCGGTTCAGGTGCTTGGTCATACCATGGTGCCGGCGCCCCTGGATATCATGAGCGGCGCGGAGATGAATGAAAGAACCGAGGGCAGCCTGGTGCGTCTCACCGGCTATTATTTGACCAATCCGGCTTCCTGGCCGGCGGCTGGCAAGAACGCCACGCTCAAATTCGCCCGCGGTGCGGATACGGTGCTGGTTTTCATCGACAAAGAGACCGACATCGATGGCTCACCGGCGCCGCAAGGCTATTATGTGTTGACCGGTGTCATCGATCAATTCACCTCGAGCGTGCCGCCCGATGACAAGTACGAAATCCGTCCGCGCGCGTTGACCGATCTGACGCAGGCCACGGGTATCGAACGGACGCCCAATGTGCCGGTCAGCTATGCGCTGCATCAGAACTATCCCAATCCGTTCAATCCAGTGACCACCATCGCCTTCGAATTGCCCCAGGCTGATCAGGTCAAGCTGCGCGTCTTTGATCTGCTGGGCAAAGAGATCCTGACGCTCTTTGAAGGCCGGCTCGAAGCTGGACTGTACAAATTTGATTTCAATGGCACTCAGCTCAGCAGCGGCGTCTATTTCTATCGTATTGAGAGCAAGTCATTTACCGATATGAAAAAGATGACGTTGATCAAGTAGATTCTGCTATTAGTATTGAATAAGGGCTGTGGCCGGGTATGCACTCCGGCCACAGCCTTCTTTTTATTCGGGAAACGTATGAAAAAAAACATTGTTTTGGCCGTCATCGCGCTGATGACCTTTTTTGCCTGTACGCGAGAGACGCCCAGGCTCACGGAAGTGCGCGGCATCTGGCTGCGCCCGCCGGAGACCAAAGACGCTTTACTTGCTGCCATCGATTCGCTGGCCGATGCCGGCTTTAATATGATATTTCTCGAATCATTTTATCACAGTCATACGATTTATCCCTCCCGGGTGGCGACACAGCGGCCGGTATTCTCGGGTTGGGATCCATTGCGGGTGGCTGTGCGCCGCGCCCATCAACGCAACATGGAGCTGCATGCCTGGGTGGAAGTGCTCTATGCGGCCAATCCCAAGCATCTGCCGGATGTGCCCAGTCCTGTGCTGGCGGAACATCCCGATTGGCTCAACGTGTCGCAACATCCCCATGATCACAGCGCCGAAGACGGCAAGCTCTTTTTCAATCCCGCGCATCCGGGCGTGAAACAGTTTCTCAATGATCTGGCGCGCGAATTGGCTTCTACCTATAAACTGGATGGCATTCAGCTGGATTACATCCGCTATCCGGTGGATGACAGCACCAAAGCTTTTGGCTATGATCCCATCACGGTGCGGCGCATGAAGGAGGAGACCGGGGTTAATCCGTGGTATACGCTGCGGACCGATACCACGGCCTGGCGGACGTTTGTGTCGTGGAAAGCAGAGCGCATCACCGAACTGGTGGTGGATATTCGCAAGGTTATGGATGAAGTTGCGCCGCGTATGGTTTTGTCGGCTGCGGTGTTTGCGGATTATCATCAGGATCCCCTGCGCCAGACCAAATGCCAGGATTGGCGTTCCTGGGTGCAGGGCGGCGTGCTGGATTTTGCGGCCACCATGTGCTATGCATTGAGCGATTCGGTGCGGGATCTTGAAATGGCCGAGTCCATGGCGTTGTCGCGCGTGCCCGTGGTCATCGGGTTGGCCAACCGCGACCTGTGGACGCCGGCGCAAATCGAAGCTTTCTACCAGGCGGCCATGCGCCATAACCCCGCGGGCGTGGCCTGGTTTGCCCATAGCTGGAGCCGTCCCGCGTTTTATCCCACGTTGAGCGCGTCGCTCTATCGTGAGCCGGCGCGGCCTTTTGCCGTACATTT
>CAUJEL010000065.1 GCA_963169875.1 Candidatus Zhuqueibacterota bacterium | reverse complement strand
CTGGTTTTCAGGACTCTGTCGGTCGATCGCTATGGCGATCATTTCGGATTCATGCAGCTCCACCTCTCCGCGCAAGGACTCACATCCGGCGAGCCCCTCACCTTGCACATCCAGGGTGAGGCGGCCGGGAGCACGGCCTGGGTCATGACCTATCAAGCCAATGTGGCTGAGAGCATCTCCCTGTTCTCGCCCGGCCTTTTATTGCGCGGAGAAGGAGAGCCCCATCAGCCCCTCGAAGTGGTTTTTATCCACCTCGGCGCGCCGGCCGTTGCCACCATTCAGGTGGACGACCTGCCGCCGCTTAAGATTCCCGTCAAATTCGGCGTCACGCGGGACACCCTCAAACTGAAAGCAGTATCAAGTCCGGCCGAAAAAAAAGTGCACATCGAAATCGAGGGCATCAAACAAACCCGGTCCATCACGCTCAAGCCGGTCAAACCGTGGACAGTCTATTTGGTGCAGCACACCCACACCGATATCGGATATACCCGGCCGCAAACGGATATCCTCGCCGAGCACATCCGCTATATCGACTATGCCCTGGACTATTGCGATCAGACCGACGCCTATCCCGATGAGGCCAAATTCCGCTGGACCTGCGAGACTTCCTGGGCGGTGCGCGAATATCTCAAGATGCGTCCTGCTGAGCAAATCGCCCGGCTTAAAAGACGGGTGCAGGAGGGACGCATCGAAATCACTGCACAACTGCTCAACTGGGCCGAAGTGGCCGATGAAAACAGCCTGCGGCATTCGCTCGATCCGGTGCGCGCCTTCAAAAAGATGGGATTCCCCGTGTACACCGCCATGCAGAACGATGTCAACGGCTTTGCCTGGTGTCTGGTGGATTATTTCAGCGACCTGGGCGTTAAATATGTCACTTCCGGCATCAACACCCATCGCGCCCTGAAGCCCTTTGCTGTGCCCACCGCCTTCTGGTGGGAATCGCCGTCCGGAAAACGGGTGCTGGCATTTCGCGCCGACCACTATATGACGGGTAACTTGATCGGACTCCTGGCCGGGCCCCTCGAACCCTTTGAGGACGGCCTGTCGCACTATCTCGACAAACTGGTACAGGATGGCTACCAGTACGATTTCGTCAGCATGCAGTTCAGCGGCTATGGCACGGATAACGCGCCGCCCTCGACCACCGCATCGGAATTGATCCGGAAATGGAATGACAAATATATCTATCCGCGGCTGAAGAGCGCCACAGCGCACGAGTTTCTCGATCAGGTGGAGCAGAATTACGGCGGCCAGTTGGACGTCTATCGCGCGGCCTGGCCGGACTGGTGGACCGACGGCTATGGCTGCGCCATGCGCGAGACCGCGGCAGGCCGCACCACCCAGGCGGATCTCCTCGTCAACCAGGGACTCTTATCCATGGCCCGGCTTCAGGGCGCGCAGATTCCCGAGACTACGCTGCGCCGCATCAATGAAGTGGCGGAGCTGCTCAACTTTTATAACGAACATACCTTCGGCGCCGCGGAAAGCATCACCGATCCGCTTGCCGAAAACAGCCAGGTGCAGTGGTCGGAAAAATCCTCCTATGTGTGGCAGGCGGTGATGCAGTCCCGGCTGCTCAAGGAAGCCGCCATGGGACAGCTGCAGAGCTTTCTCGCCCCCGCCGATGTGCCAACCCTGGTTGTTTTTAACACCCTGAACTGGGCGCGCTCGGGCTTGCACGTGGTTTACATGGATAACCAGATTCTCCCCAAGGAGGTTGACTTTAAGCTCGTCGATGAACACGGCGTGGAAATCGCCGTTCAGGCCATCAGCAGCCGCGCCGAGGGCAACCACTGGGCACTGTGGGTGGAGGATATTCCGGCGCTGGGTTACAAAACCTATCGCATTATGGTGGAGAAGAAGAACCGGCCGCTGCCGCCCGCCTTTACAGCCGAACAGGGCGTCATTAAAAATGATTTCTATGAGATCGAAGTGGATGCGGAAAAAGGCGCCATTCGCCGTCTCTTCGACCGCGAGCTCGGCTGCGATCTCCTCGATCCGCAGCGCCAATGGCAGCTGGGCGAGTTCATCTACGAACGCCTCGCCGACCGTCACCCCATGGAGGAGCTGCGTCTTGGCGATCATACCCGCACGGCGCTGGCACATGTGCACGTCGAACCGGGGGTGGACGGTCCCATCTGGCAGAGCCTGATCATCAGGGGCACAAGCGCCGGATTCACCGGCGAAATCCCGGTGCAATGCGAACTGCGAATGTATAAAAAAATCAAGCGTATCGAACTGCATTTCAAGGCCCGGAAAAGCGCGGTGACCGATCCCGAGGCTGTCTATGTGGCCTTTCCCTTCGCGCTCGCGGATGGCGGACTTTTCTTTGAGGCTCAGGGCGGCGAGGTCTCCCCGGGGGTAAATCAGTTGCAGGGCACGGCGTCCGATTGGAACACGGTGCAAAATTATGCCCGGGTGCGCAATGATCAGGCGCAAATTGTGCTGGTGAGCAATGAAGTGCCGCTCATGCAGTTCGGCGCCATTAACACCGGCCGCTACCAACGGGACGCCAGACCGCAGAGTCAGCAGATTTTTTCCTGGGTGCTCAACAACTATTGGACCACCAACTTTCGCGCCGCGCAGGAGGGCGAAATAACCTGGACGTATGTATTGACATCGACTGCTGACAACTCCAGCGCCTGGGCCAGCCGTTTTGGCTGGAACGCGCGTACGCCGTTCGCCTCCAGGGTTCTTCCGGCCTCGCCCGCGCCGCGGCAAGGTAGCGCAAATCTTTCGCTATGGCCTTTCAAACCCGCCAGCGTCCTGCTGGTGGCCAGCACACCATACGAACGCGGCGTGCTGCTGCAGCTGCGCGAAATCGATGGAGAGCCGACGAAGCTCGAGTTGAGCGACAAAAATGCTATCTGGAAACTTGAAGAGACGGATGCGTTGGGTATGGTGGAAAAAGGAATATCAAATCTCACATTCAAGCCCCATGAGATTAAGTTCGTGCGTTTGTGGAAATAAACCTGCGCAATGATAGTTTACTATGGTGCAGGTTCATTATTTTAAAAAATGTTGTCAATGATAAGTATGGCACCCCGATTCGGTGTTAGCGATCGTCCTGAGATCATTTCAATTCACCCTTATGGTGAACACACTTGAATAAGAAGGTTGAGGTAACACAGAATCCGGATGGCACTGATTCAGTTCACCCATGAGGTGCATGCATCTGATCTCAGCCAGTAAATTTACAGGGCTCCGGGATATTAACTCACGATGGCAATTTCATTGTTGCAGATAACCTAATAAGATGGACCAGTATGAGATATCCTGTTCGACTGATCATTTTCCTCTCTCTGGCCTGCGCGGTGCAACTGCGGGCGCAGGATAAACCATTCCCTTACCAGAATCCGCAATTGAAGATTGAAACGCGGGTGCAGGATCTGCTCTCGCGAATGACTCTGGAGGAAAAGCTGTGGCAGCTTTTCATGACGCCCGGCGATCTGCAGGAGGGAAAAGAGGTCTATCGCCATGGCGTCTTCGGTTTGCAGGTCGGCACTACGGCTCAGGGCAGCGGTGTCGCTGAACAGCTGCTGCGCCATGATCCCTCGGGCAGCGCCAAGGTGGCTGCGGAGAAAATCAATGCCATCCAGCATTATTTTGTCGAGGAGACCCGGCTGGGCATCCCCATCATTGCGTTCGATGAAGCGCTGCATGGACTGGTGCGGGAAGGCGCCACGGCGTTCCCGCAGTCCATTGGTCTGTCCGCCACGTTCAATGTCAATCTCATGGGAAAGGTAGCGGAGGCCATTTCGCGGGAAACGCGTTCGCGCGGCATCCGCCAGATCCTCAGTCCGGTGGTCAATGTCGCCACCGATGTGCGCTGGGGCCGCGTGGAGGAAACCTATGGGGAGGATCCCTTTTTATCCGCTGCCATGGGGACGGCCTTTGTCAGCGCCTTCGAAAAGCTGGGCGTGATCACCACGCCGAAGCATTTTCTCGCCAATCATGGGGACGGCGGCCGCGACAGTTATCCGGTGGAATTCAATGAACGCCGTCTCCGGGAGGTTTATCTGCCGCCCTTTAAAGCCTGTTTTCAGCAAGGCGGCAGCCGCTCCCTGATGATTTCTTACAATTCACTGAATGGCCTGCCGTGCAGCGCCAATGACTGGCTGCTGCACACCTTGCTCCGCGATGAGTATGGCTTCCAGGGGTTCGTCATCTCCGATGCGGGCGCGGTCGGCGGCATCAACGATCTCCACCGCCTCACGCCGGGGTACGCTGAATCGGCCCGCTTCGCCCTGGAAAACGGTCTTGATGTCCTGTTCCAGACCACACCGGCGCATTTTCCGCTCTTCTATGCGCCCGCCCTGGCGGATCAGCCCATCGCAGCGGCTGCGGTGGACAGCGCCGTGGCCAGGGTACTGCGCGCCAAATTCCAACTGGGATTGTTCGAAGACCCCTATGTCGATCCAGCGCAAGCCGCTCTATGGAATGGTCACGCCAGCCATAAGGAGTTGGCCAAAGAAGCGGCGCGCGAATCCATCATCCTGCTGAAAAATGCCGCGGACGTTCTTCCGCTCGCCAAGAATTTGACAACACTCGCCGTCATCGGCCCGGACGCTAATGCCGCACGCCTGGGGGGGTACAGCGGACCGGGCATCGCCCCGGTTTCCATCCTCGAAGGCATTCGCGAAAAATTGGGGGATCACGTGCTAATCACGGTGGCCCCTGGCTGCCAGCGCGAAGAACTATTCGCGCAGGTTGTGCCTGCTTCACATCTGTCTCATGAGGAAAAGGGGCAGATCAGGAATGGACTGTCAGCCGCTTATTGGGATAATCCGGATTTTGCCGGGACGGCCAGGATTTCCCGCATCGATGAAAAACTGGATTTCAGCTGGACCCTGTTCTCTCCTGATCCGGCCATCCCCTTTGACTGGTACAGCGTCCGCTGGAAGGGGTATCTGGAGGCGCCATGTGATGGCCTGATACGCATCGGTTTGCAGGGCACGGATGGTTTCCGGCTCTATTTGGACGATTCGTTGCTGATCGACCACTGGAAAAAAGGCTCTTACCGCCAGACGATGGTACCCTTCCAATTTCAACGCGGACTCAAATACCGGATCAAGATAGAATATCACGAACGTGGCGGCAATGCCCGGCTCAAGTTCATCTGGGATTATGGCGTGCAAAAACAGGATGATATAGCCATCGCCGAGGCTGTGGCTGCCGCCAGACAGAGCCAGACCGCGGTGGTGGTGGTTGGATTGATAGAGGGGGAAGGCATGGATCGGGCGTTTCTGCATCTGCCTGGCCGTCAGGGAGAATTGATCCGCGCGGTTGCGGCCACAGGTACGCCGACCGTCGTGGTCATCAGCGGCGGCAGCGCGGTGACCATGGGCGACTGGATCGATCAAGTGGCCGGTGTCCTGGA
The DNA here is from genome assembly GCA_963169875.1 of Candidatus Zhuqueibacterota bacterium. Lineage (GTDB taxonomy): Bacteria > Zhuqueibacterota > Zhuqueibacteria > Residuimicrobiales > Residuimicrobiaceae > UBA2214. The sequence goes on along the minus strand of CAUJEL010000065.1, from coordinate 28,478 downwards.
TGTCTGGTATCCGGGGCAGGAGGGGGGCCATGCCGTGGCGGATGTGCTGTTCGGCGATTACAATCCCGCCGGCCGTCTGCCGATTACATTCCCGTTATCCGAAGGTCAGCTGCCGCTGATGTATAATCACAAGCCCACAGGTCGGCTCGACCGATATTATGATCTGCCTGGAGAGCCGCTCTTTCCCTTTGGCTACGGTCTCAGCTACACCACCTTTGCCTATGAGGAATTGCAGCTGGATAAAATGGCCATCGGGTCCGGTGACTCGCTGCGCCTCAGTTGCTGCATTACCAATACCGGCTCGCGGGCCGGGGATGAGGTGGTGCAGCTTTATAAAAGTCATCTGCTCTCCCCGGTATCACAACCGGTGATTGAGCTTGTGGCTTTTCAGCGGTTGCACCTGCGTCCGGGCGAACGCAAACAGGTGGCATTCGCGTTGGGTGCCAGCCAGTTCAGGATACTGGATAAGGAATTGAACTCCGTTTTGGAACCGGGGCCGGTGCGCCTCTATGTGGGTGGTTCCAGTCGCGATCTGCGGCTGCGGGAGACGGTGCAAATATTGTAGGGTTGGTCGCGGGGCAAAAATGTAATTTCTATAGTAGTCCGCCACCGCGGTCGGCCGGCTGAGCCATGTAGGACCGTGGGACGGAGATGGGTAACTGTCAAGCCTGTAACTCGCCGATTTTGGCATTTTCAAAATATGGCCGCGGATGTTAAAAGGTCCTTTCAGGATGACATTTTTATATTTTTTGCCCTTTCTGCCATGTTTACGCCCGTGCCTTTTTTCTTCAGATCACAATATACCATGCAGCACTGTGTTCTCACCCGTCAGGATATTCTTCACATCATATTCCAAAGCACCTGTAAAAGTCTTTGCGATCACCACGCGGGTGATGGCATGGGCTGGCAATGTGATGGCCGCCGGCGCTCCGGCGACGCCATTGATGAGTTGCCAGGGGATGTCACTGTGATTGGTTATTTCCATAAATCGATTTTTCGCATCCTCGAAAAAGGGTTTGCCCACCGTGATGCTTTTCATGAAGAAGGCATGCGCCAAATCCTCGCGGCCAGCCAACTGCTCCCCAAACCACACCAGCGTTTCGCCCTGGAAGAGCGCCTCGCGCACGGATTCGCTGCTGCGCTCCCTGGCGAATACCAGCGTCATGGGGCGATGATCAGCCGGTGATTTGATATATTCCTCGCTGATAAGGCCGTGCATGTCGCTGTTGCCCATGACCGCCAGTTTGTATGTTTTGCAGAATTCCAGCACCAGGGGATAATATTCATCATAGTTGTAGAATTCAATACCGTGCATCCAGCCTTTTTCCAGAAGCTGATGGTGGATTTCATAGAGTTTGGGAATCCCGTCCGGCTCCTGGGCTTTCCAGCCAGGATGGTTCCAGAGGATGAAGGCGCCCTGTTTTATTGCTTCTTCGATGACGTTGAGAAAATCCGGCTGGTCGAGTTTGGTTGCATCGGAAATAAAAAGCGCGTTGAAATGTCCGGGCGGCATTTTGCGGGTGATCTCTGCGCCCTGGATCAGCAGGATGTTGCGCTCGCGCGCCGCGGCCTCAGTGAGCTTCCATGCGGCGTTGTGGTCCGTCGGCACATACGCTTTGTGGGGTTGGTATTCGATATGATCGGTGATGGCAATGGCATCGAGCCCGTCGCGCCAGGCTTCCGCAACACGGACATTGGGCCAGACCTCCCCATCGGAAAAGACGGTATGGAGGTGCAAATCGCATTTCAGGGTCAAACGTCCTTCGAGATCGGGCAGGTTATACACCCGACGCTGTGCAGCCAGAGGCAGCGAGCAAACGAGTCCAAAAATGAGGACTGCGCGAATGAAGTGAAACCTGTTTATCATGATCGAGTTCCTTTGAAAAAAGTCTCAAGTGCCAATTAATGCCTTGTCACATCACCGGTTCGTTCTCGCTCAATCACACCGGACGCATCAGGGCATCGCAAAAAAAATACTCAATCAAATCGGGAAAATCAAGGTAATCCTTGATTTTCTGCGCTGCTTTGGATATAATGAGATACAGTCCTACAAACGGAACAACTGAGAGCGAGAAGCAGGATGAGAAGAACAGCGATACTACTGACCGTGTTGATTGGGTCCATAATGTTTACAAACAGTTGCAGCGCCGGCGGCGAGCCAACGCTGGTGGATCCGCAGGCCACATCCGAAACCATCGCGCTTTTTTACAATTTGAAAAGACTATCGGGTGCCCGGGTATTGTTCGGCCATCAGGATGCGACCGCCTATGGCGTCGGTCGCATCCATCCGGACAGCAGCTATTGCGATGTCAGGGATGTGAGCGGTTCCTATCCGGCGGTGTATGGCTGGGACATCGGCCATATCCTCGAATCCGCCAATGTGGATGATGTGGTCTTTAAAAAGATGAAAAGGCTCATCCGCGAAGCGTACGCCCGGGGCGGCGTCATCACCATCAGCTGGCATGAGCCCAATCCGGTGGGCAAAGGCCGCGTCAACGATCTCACCCCTGCGGTGGGACACTTGCTTCCCGGCGCGGACTATCACGCCGAATGGAGGCATCGCCTCACCATGGTGGGGGCGTTTATCAAAGATCTGCAGGATGATCAGGGCAGACCCATTCCGGTCATTTTCAGGCCCTATCACGAGCACAACGGCGACTGGTTCTGGTGGGGCACCAGGGCCTGCAGCGAAAGCGAATACATCCAGCTGTGGCGCTTCACGGTCGAATTTTTGCGCGATTCGCTCGGCGTGCATCAGCTGCTTTACGCCATTTCAGCGGACAAGAGCCGCATGGATCCGCGCCACCTCGAAAAGGGCATCCTCTACGCCTATCCCGGCGATGAGTACGTCGATATACTCGGTATGGATAATTATTGGGATGTTGGTGCGGTTCAACACTATGAGCCGGATGTACCGCGGTCGCGCCAGGACAGCCTTTTTATTCAGAGTCTGTCTGAATTGGTGCGGATCGCGGAGCAGAGAGGCAAAATCCCTGCGCTGACCGAAACCGGCTGCAATGCGCTCACAGAGATTGACTGGTACAGCGACCGGATTCTCAAACCGCTCCATGCCCACCCGGATGTTCGCAAGATTGCCTATCTGCTGGTCTGGCGCAACGCCTCGACTGGCCATTTTTACGTCCCTTATCCCGGTCATCCCGCCAGCGCGGACTTTGTCCGCTTCAAACAGGATGAAATCATCATTTTTGAGGATGAGTTACCGGATATGTATCACATGCGCAGTGGGAACCACTAAAAAGCCCGGACGCGCATGAGGCAGGACCGGGCTCTGTGCAGAGGTCTTGGTCGTGCATGCCAAAATAGAAAACAGGGACCAGGTGCGCTATAACAGGTTTTTTTTTCCTGCCAGGTAACTCGATGACAGGTTGGCGCGGAATCTCCGCGCCGTGCCATCGGGACTGAGGATTGTCATCCGCTTTCTGTCCGGCGCAGCGCGCTGGCCATCAAGCGGCTGCAGCTGAGTGGCTTGCGCACAAGCGGGCTCGCGCTTCAGCCCGCAGCGGATCCACCGGCCTGTTATAACTCGTCTTCATTGACGGCGGGTGAGCGCAGGCCTGTCAATACTTCCAGATTGCCGCTGCTGCGGCGCGTCTCACCGGCGCCGCCAATGGCATAGATCTCCTTTTTGCTCCAGCCATTTTTCAACAGCTCCAGATACAAGGCCTGTTTCCCGCGTTCCAGGTTCTCTTTATGGGTGACATTGAGCAGGAGATGATCGCTACTGCCAAAGCGTTTTTTCATGGTGATTAAGCGGTCGACACAGGCAGCCACCTGGTTCGGATCAAAATCAACAGCCACCAGCACCCATTTTTGCTTCAGCGCTTTCACCACTGCCGGATCTTCAACCATGGTATTGGATATCAGTACCGGCCGGTCAATACTCTGTGGCAAGGCGGACAGCGTTGCTGCTGAAAGATTCTTGATGTGCACGATGATTTCCTCCCGATTCATCGCCTTCAGCGACGCGGCGCCGGCCTCGGTGATGCCCTGATTGAACCAGACGGAATCACTGCCGTCCAGATCGACGCGGCCAATATCCAGAATCTCCTTGGTGAGCCGCAACAGGTGGAGGTTATGATCAAAAACCGCGGCGCCGTTGAGTCCGGTGGCAATCGGCAGGCGGCCGAAACGGTTCGATTGCGCGCGCTCACCGCGCGATTCGGAGGTCTGGCGCATCTCTGCGATTCTTTTTTTCAACAGCTGCGCCAGCTCATCGGCGCTTCCGGCTTCCACATGATTCCAGCCCCGTTCAACGCCCTCCTTGGGATCGTTGACCACCAGCGGCCAGCTGAGACCATTAAAGAGTTCCTGGCGGTCCGCGATGAGCAGAGGTTGGTCTGTGGCATTGGCCAAATTCAAGGCACCCTGCAAGACAAATTGACAGGTTTTGGCGAGGATATCGGGATTCATTTTTTGTGGATCATCGCCGGTGTCATGGTAATCGGGATGGCCGCCAGGCGCATCGGTCATCAAGGCCAGCGATTCGATGCCGCGTTCGATGAAGGCGGCATGGTCGCTACCGCCAGGACCGCCGGTACGCGGCTTGACGATCCCGATCACCCCGGGATCCTGATCTCTTTTGATAATTTCCCAGAGCTGCGGGAAATTGAGCGCGCCCGGTGCGCCGAGCGAATCACCAATCCCAACCATATCCATGTTGAAGCAGGCGACGACACTGTCCAGGGTGATACCGTTGGTGGGGTTCCCGGCCCAGTGGCGCGAACCGTACAAGCCCAGTTCCTCGCCGGTCCACAGCGCCAGCAGGATGGTGCGCTTGCCGCGGATTTTATGCTCGTGCATGAGTCGCGCCAGTTCGAGAATGACGGCACTGCCCGATGCATTGTCTTCAGCGCCGTTGTAGATTTGGCCGTTGGTCACGCCGACATGGTCGAAATGGGCACCGATGACGATCACCTGATTCTTCAGCTGCGCATCCGTGCCGGTCATTTTAGCGAGCACATTGCGGCAGGTTGCATCATTAAATTTCTCACCCTTGAACAGGCTTTTATCATATCCGCTGATGGCAGCTTTCCTTCCCGTGACGAACGAGCGCACTTTTTTCTGCTGGATATCCCAGCGGATGTCGCTCAGCCATGTCTCAAAGGCCCGCTGCGACATCTGCGGATCCGTCCATAACATGTATTCGAACAGCGCTTTGTCTATATCGGTTACAATAACAAAATCGCGTGCAAAAGTGGATGCCTGTAAACGTGTTCGCTGGAAACCGGGAGAGCGTCCCGGAGCTTCCGGATCAGGCGCATAAAAGAGAATGGCGCTGGCACCCTGTGCATACGCAGATTTGATCTTGGTGCTGTCAGTGGATTCCACTTTGAGGTCGAGCTTTTCGCTGCTGGCGGCGGGTGCGCGCCGTGACAAGCGCAGCTGCGCTGGCTTGTAAGCGCCGGGATCCCCTTTCAGAACCAGCACGATTTTATTGCGAACATCCAGTCCGGCGTACTCGTCCAGCCCTTTTTCGGGCGCCGAGATGCCATAGCCGGCGAATACAATCGGCCCGGATATGGTCTTGCCAGTGACGGAGCGGGGATCGATGCTGAAATCGTCGAAACGAACGAAAAATTCACGTCCGTCGATGAACAGGCGCGGCGTGCCGTAAGAGACCGTATACTCGCGGGGGATGGGAACGGATTGGAAATAGGTGTCGTTATCGCCGGCGGGCTCCAGCCTCCAGCCGCGAAACTGTTGTGCTGCCCAATCCTGCAAACGGAAAAATTCGCTGGTATTGGTTCTGCGGCCCAGTTGTTGATCAGAGGCCAGGTGATGGATTGTTTGCACGATGCGTTTTCCGTCGATGGCAAAGTCCACTTTTTGTGACCAGATGCTCGTAGTAAGGCTGAGCGAAATCAAAACAATAAAGCTTACCCAACGTCCTGCGCGTGACATGGTTTTCCTCCACTGCGATGAAAAAACCCATTTTGTATTCATGTTTGATAGACGCGCAAAGATATGACAAGTTCTCTATGCGGATATTACTTTATGCTTGATTTTCAGGCGCTGATTGGGTATTTTGCCAGGTATGCAGAAATGGTTGATGCGTTCTCGCGTCTATTGAGGCATCAATCTATTTCCTGTCATAGGGCAGGCCAGAGGTACTGCTCAAGATAGTTTACGCCTGAAAAACCATGGAATAACTGTAAGAATGAAAATTCTTTTTTTAACCAACGAATGGGGGGGGCATCCGGGCGGACTGCGGCGCTACATCGTCCAGGTTATCACAGCCCTGCGCACAAGAGGCCACAGCAGTGCCATCGCATACGCCCACCGCCTCGAGGACCAGGCATCCCATCATGTTGCGGGTTTGACGGAATACCTGGTACCGGGGCTGGATGAGTATGCCCGGGGCGAATCAATGCAGACCCTGCAAAAGCTGCAGCAGGCGTTGGCGGCCGAATCGCCGGACCTCATCTTTTTTCACTATATCCGTAATGCTCAGGCGGTTCGCTATTTGGCTCAGGATTATCCGGTGCTGGGCATGATGCATGCCTATGAAGCGATTTGTCTGCGCGACAGCAAACGCTTTTATTTTAGCACAAAGATTTGTCCCCATCGTCTCGGCTGGCGCTGTCTGCTGCATGGTCATTTTGTGCGCACACCGGCGCGCGGTGAGCGTTTTCCACGCTATATCAGTCTGGCAAAAGCGAGGGATTTTCTTCAGACTTGTGCGGAGCACACCCGTCTCATCGTGCCCAGTCAATTCATGCAGCAGGCATTCGTTGCCAATGGTTTTCCGGAGGAGAGGATTTTCAAACTGCCCCATTTCACCGCGGTGCCTGCCATGGAGGTGGAAAAGAGTTATCCCCGTGAAAAGAAGTTACTATTTCTCGGCCGACTCACCGATCGTTACAAAGGCATAGAATATCTGCTGCACGCCTTGAAGAAAACAGCGTCCGGCGTGCATCTCCAGGTGGTCGGCTCAGGCACTTATCTTGCCAGGGCCAAACGTGTGACGGCACAACTGGGTTTGCAGGATCGGGTGCAGTTTATGGGCTGGGCGCCGCCCGATCAAGTGGGGAACTATTATGAAAAATCCATGGCGCTGGTAGTGCCCTCCCTGTGGGCGGAGCCATTCGGATTGGTGGGCATCGAAGCCATGGCGCACGGCACGCCGGTGATTGCCTTTGGCGTCGGCGGCATGACGGAATGGATACGCGATGGTGTCAACGGTTTCGAAATCCCCTGGCTGGATACGGACGCCATGGCCATGGCCATCGACACGCTGGCCGCGGATCCGGATCTGGTGAAGCAATATGGAATCGCAGGGCGCAAGCTAGTTGAGGAAGAATTCTGCGAAGAACTTTATATGGAAAGATTATTGGAGATATTTGATCGGGTGATGGTTGCCAGGTGATAAAGAGGGACTGGCTGTGCTTGTGATGGTGCAATTGCTGTGGCTATGATCTGTACCCTTGCTGCCGGCGGTTATTTAGTGGTTGTGCCTCGCCTTGGTGTACCGCTTGTTGAAAGCGGGCGCCTGCTATCGCGCAGACGCGACCGTGAGCCCCAAACAGTGACACATGATCGCACGCCAGACATCGGTGCTGCCCCATAGTTTTTCATGAATAAATGATAATTGCAAAAAGCCCGGTTTTTCAACCGGGCTTTTTCATGAGCGAGCAGCCAGGCCCCTCCTCGGCACCAGGCAAATCCCGCTTATATTTGCTCCTTGCGGAGACTTACTTAACAATAATAGCCGAATAATCCGTAGCCGGCGGCACATACTTTGATTTGGTCATTTTGCCATAAGCAAAGCCGTTCATGCCGAACATCAGGCTTTTGGCATTGTAACCCAGCATGCCCAGATAACTCACCAACTGAGCGGACGTCTGACCGGAATAGCAGTACACCACAATGGTCTTGTCCGTGGGCAGATTTTTCAACATGGCGGCCTGGGTCATAGAGACCTTGGGCTCGAAGCAATAGGCGCCAGGGATATGGCCGGGGTTGAGATACTCGGCCTTGGGCCAGTAATTGACGATAAAATAGTTGGCCGGATTGGCAAATACATCGGCCGCGGAAATGGACCAGGAACTGGTGATGGAGCCGAAACGGGCTTTCATGATCTCTGCAGCCGTCTTCTTGCCACTGTTGGGATTTGGGTAGGTATAGGTTTGCGTCGGTGTGGACTCGGTCGCAGTCAGCTGTCCGGCGAATTCATCCGCGGCGATCTGCGCCGCCCATTTATCGGTGCCGTTGATGGTGCCATCCGTGGTGAGTCCGCACATACCCCACCCCAGATTAACCGCATCGAAACCCATCAGATTTAAAAATGCAGTGGCAACGCTGGCGGTTTGACCTGTATAACACACATTGAGGATGGTCTTGCCTTTGGTGAGGGTACCATCATCAATCTTGGCGACCAGATTGGCGAGGCTGATGTTCACCGCACCGCGGATATGCCCGGTGGCGAAATCTGTTGCGGAACGGTAGTCGACGATCACCGGGTCATTGGCCGTATTGCCATCCTGGAGATTCTCGAAAAGCTGCTGGGCGGTCATGTTCAGAGCCGCGCCGGATGTCGAAGTGTAATTGGTAAAGTAAGCATCGCCGAGGGCGGCGACAAGGGCGAATTCATCGACGGTGGCCGGTGCAGCCGGATTATCATCGTCTTTGCAGCCAACGGCGAAAATCAACGCCATGGCCAGGAATGCCAGAGCAACGCGTTTCAACATGGGTGTTTCTCCTTGTTTGATTGGTTTGTTGGTGTTTCTATTGATATGGTTATCATTTTATTTCAATAATAAATGACGGTTTGCTTCCACTTCTTCAGCAGCCAAGTCTGCCAGGGTGAGATAGATCGAGTTGTCGTTGTGGCATTTCTCGCCGCAGGATTTTCCACCGGTCGTGTCCGTCTGCGCGGTCCAGCGCTGGATGTTGTGGGGCGTTGTATATTTCCAGGTCGGTTCGCTGTTGTACAGGGGCAAATCAGGTATGCCCCAGCTGGCGTAGGTGTCGCGCGAGATGGGAATATGGCGCACGGTGACCGCCTTGTAACGCCTGTTGCCGGGGAGCGGATTTTTGGCGATTTTGAACGACATGTAGGAACTGCCGGTGATGCCCGCACCGCCGGTGTGGCAGCTGTTACAATTCTTGTAGGGCTGGGAATGACACACCTGGCAGGAGAGATCATCCCAATGAGTCTTGTGGTATTGGTTGGATGCGCTTTTTGCACCATGGCACTGCTCGCAGGTCACCATGTCCTTGTCCTCATAACGGTATTCAGCGCCCGGTGAGGAGGCATGCATGGCATCGCCCGTATGACAAAAGTCGCAGCGTTTGACATTGGGAATCCAGTGCACATCCGCTTTGATGCCTTCATTTTCGCCCAGGTATTCGGCACCAACGCGACTGCCGTGACACGCTGTGCAATTTTCGCGCATGTTGGGCGAGGCCTGAAAATTGTGACCGCTGATAAAGCCGCCTTCGACGGACGCTGGCCGCGAAACATGGCACTGGCCGCAGCTGGCGTGACACTTGCCGCACTCTTTTTCAAAATGCGCAACTTTTTCCGGATCGCCTGAAATATCATACCCCAAGCGATTTTCGATGCGGCGGTAATAGCCCTGCATGGTACGATGCAGACTGCTCGCGTGCACCGTGGAGATCGAGTAATGACATTTGCCACAGATTTCCTGGTTGTGGGTGTTGCTCGGTGCCGCGATAAGCCCGTTATGGGCATCCTCTTTGCCAGCCGCCGCGGGATTGCCACTGTGACAATTAGTGCATCCCAACGCGCCATGTTTCGAATTCAAAAAACTGGAATTGACATAAACCATCTGCCATGCCTCCAACTGAGACACAGAGCCGCCTCAGCCTTCACCCGCTTCACCGGAAGGCGGCGGCAAGGGCGTGGCGACTTTCTTGAGGGCGCTTTCGCTGGTATGGCAATCCACACAGCTGTTGCCTTCGATGAAAGCAAATTGTGGCCCCTGCGGCGTCTTCTTTTCCGCGCAGAATTGCAGCAGAAGCACCACCATGAAAAGGGGCAAGATCAACCATTGTCTGCGACGCATTTTTCGATCCTTTCCTTCTGATACAAAGGTATTTTATCAACTCAATGGTTTGTGATTTTACTGGAATAGCTTGCTTTCAGCCGTTTTGTGAGGAGTTGGGATATCTCCAGAACCGCCTGATCGCCGGGTGAAGCTGCGGCTGCCCGCGCAAAGCACTCCACGGCGCGCTGCAGATCACAAAAAAGCCACAACATGCCCATTTTGATATAAAAGTCAACTGAAGTCTCGGCGGTCGGGCTCAAACATTCGCCCTCTCTCACCAGTTCCTGGCACGGACAATCATCATCCACCGGGTCGGTGTTGATGATAAAATCGACGTCCTCTTTGACAAGTGACCTGAAAAGGGAAAAAGCCTTCTGAATCATACCGGTTTGGGTATGACAAACGATGAGACGGCGGCGGATGGCTTTGCTGGTCGGGTGTTTTTCCAGGGCGCCCTGCAATTGTACAGCAGCCGCTGCATAATTGCGCGCCATGAAATACTGATTGCCGAGCATTTCTGACAGGGGTTCGGAGTGCATACTGAAATGCTATGCAATCGCTGTGCCATTTTATAACTCATTAAAAAACAGCAAATCAAACCTGTTCAGCTGAAACGAATTGTTTTATAATTTGGGAATCGAACATGGAAGTGAAACAATACGTTCTATTTCTCCAGGCCGAGTGTTTTCATCCTGCGCCACAGCGTGGTGCGGCCGATGCCCAGTGCGCGGGCGGTTTCGCAGCGGTTCCAGTGGTGCTGCTGCAGCTGCTTCGCCAATTCCCGGGCCTCCGCAGAGAGGGGCGCCGCGGGGGCTGCGTCATCGGGCGGGGTATCCGGCTGAAGCGCGTTGCCGCGCAGATGCGGCGGGAGTTTATTAGCCCGGATGACGGATTCCTCTTTGGTGCGTGCAAAGGCATATTCGATGTTGTTTTCCAGTTCGCGCACATTGCCGGGCCAGTTGTAATTGAGGCAGGCATCCAGTGCCCCATCCTCGATATCTTCGATGTTGCGGTTGTAAATGAGGGAGTACTTGTGCATAAAGTGGCGAACAAGGTGGGGGATATCCTCCTTGCGTTCGCGCAGCGGCGGCACATGGATGGGGATGACATTGAGACGGTAGAAAAGATCCTCACGGAACTCTTTCCGGGTGATGGCTTTCTGGATATTTTTATTCGTGGAGGCGATGACGCGCACATTGACCCGTCGCGTCAGGGATTCGCCGACCCTTTCGAAGGTGCCTTCCTGGAGAATGCGCAGCAGATGCAGCTGCATCTCCAGGGTCATTTCCGCCACTTCATCCAGAAGGATGGTGCCTTTGTCGGCCAGCTCGAAACGGCCCTGGCGATCGCGCATCGCGCCTGTGAAAGCGCCTTTGACGTGACCGAACAGCTCGCTGGCGAGCAGTTGTGCCGGAAAGATGGCGCAGTTGACTTTGATATAGGGCATGGTCTTGCGGCTGCTGGTGGCCTGAATCGCATTGGCGATCATCTCCTTGCCGGTCCCCGATTCGCCCTGGATCAGCACCGAGGCGGGGCTGTCGCTGATCTCTTCGATCAATGAAAAGATGTCGCGCATGGATTTGCTGTGCGCGACAAGTCCATGGAATTGGCTGTCATGAACCAATTGTTCCTGGATGTATTCGATGGCGCTCATGTCGCGGAAGGTGAGGGTGCCGCCGATGGGTTCACCGTCCGGATTGGTGAGGACAGATGCGTTCATCTTCACCGGAATACGCATGCCATTGGCGTGTGAGACGACCGCATTGAAATCGAACATGGACGCGCCCCGACGCAGCACCGCTGCAATGGGACAACGAGCTGTGCAGGCGTCGGAATTGAGCACGTACTTGCAGAATTTACCAATCGCCTCGTGACGGCTTAACCCGGTGATTGTTTCCGCGGCGCGATTGTAATAGTTGATCTTGAAATTTTTATCGACTGTGATGACGCCCTCGCTGAGGGAGTCGAGGATATTTTCAGTGAATTCATTGATGCCCGGCATGCTGGTTCCTGTGTTGTCCTTCATCTGTGAAACAATTTGTTTAATTTAGAAACAAATGCTTGCTTTTGCAACGGGCAAATTGCGAATTTTTTACAAGGTGAGAATTTTGCTGGTTTTCATGGATGATAATTCCGGGTGCAAATGATCCAGGCATTTATTATGGGTTTTGTCCAATTCGTTTGGCCAAAGCTGTATCTGAGTTGATCATAGTGAGCCAACCACGAGCCACCTGCTCTGTTCATAAACCGCCGAACGCGCAGAGTTCCTCCCCGAGCTGTTTATACTGGACGCAGCAAACCTGTTTTACTTTAAATTTGAGATCAGTGAGGTGTCTGAAATTATAAAGCCGCGGAACCCATGATGGCGCCGCGGCTTTATAAATGGTCACATAAAAACCAATTATTTTTTTTCTATCGGTAATCTCAGGACTTGAATAAAGTAATAAACCGTCAGTGCGGTGACGATCGTCCAGGTTGTCACCATGGTGATCAGGGCGCTGGTGCTCATGATGCTTTCTCCTTTCTGCGCCAGGCGCGGTAGACGAGGAATGCAATCCCCAAAAAGACGCCGAGCAGAAGCAGCCGCGTCGCATCGATCACAAAAACCTGCGAAGGCATTCCATCGACGAACCAGCGTTTATCGGCGATACCTTTGTTGAGGATGGTGCCGATGACACTGTCATTGGCCAGAGGCCAGCCGTTTCCGCGGACAAAAGAGGACAAGGCTCCAACCCATTCGCTGTTGGCGGGTTTGAAGAGCGAACCGATGAATACCGCCAACAGGAACAGCGGGGTGATATATTTGATGACGTATTTAAAAAAGCCGGGTATTTTGATATCCGCGCCGCGGTTGATCTCGGCCCATCCCTTATCCATGCCGAAGACCCAGGCGAAAGCGATGGTCTCGAGCAGGGCGAAAGCAACCAGTGAAAACGTGCCCGCCCAATAATCATATTCGCCAAAGGCGCCCATTTCATACAAAAACACGGCCGGCAAGGCCATGACGAAAAGAATGCCACCCAAACTCAACGCGGAGCGGTTGCGGCTCATCTTGTACTCGTCCTGGAAGAAAGCCATCACCGGCTGCCCCATGGCCAGGGAACTGGTGATGCCGGCGAAGAAGAGCAGTCCGAACCAGGCGACGCCGGCAACCGCGGCGAGAATCGGTCCCCAATTCTGGAACAGCGTCGGCATGGTGCGGAATCCCATCTCAAACCCGACATTGGCCTGGATCCAGTCCAGTCCGAGATAAGCGACGGCGATGGGGATGATGATGGAGCCGCCGAGCACGACCTCGACGAATTCGTTCATCCAGCCTGCGGATGCGGCATTGAGGGCGATATCATCGTTTTTGCGCAAATAGGCGGCATAGCATTGGATGGAGCCCATGCCGACCGACAAGGTGAAAAAGATCTGTCCGGCCGCGGCCAGCCACACTTTGGGATTGGTGAGCGAATCGAATTGCGGCTGCCACAGGAAATTCAACCCATCCAGGGCACTGTTGATGGCGCCGGCTTCGCCCTTGTCCAGGGTGAGCGCGCGAATGGCGAGAAAGGCGCCAAAGACCAGCAGCAGGGGCATGCCGATCTTGCTGGCCATTTCCACGCCTTTGGCGAGCCCGCGCGAGAGGATCCAGATATTGATGCCCAATGTGACCAGAAAGAAAAAGACGGCCGCGGTGGAAAAATTGAAGAAATGGCCGCCGCCGATGTTGAGATACTGGTTGAAAAAGAGGGAAACCTGCTCCGCGGTCTTTCCGCCAAAGGCGCCTGTGAGCGAATACCAGACATAGCCAAGCGTCCACGACTCTATATAGCAATAGTACGCGGAAACAGCCAGATTGGTGAATATGCCAAAGACGCCGACGTATTTCCACAGCGGGCGGCGGCCAATGGCGTGAATCATGCCCGGCGCGGAGTGATGGCCATATTGACCGCCGTGCCGTCCGATGGCCCACTCGATCCATAGCAACGGTATGCCCATGAGTAAAAAGGAGACCAGGTAGGGGATGATGAAAGCGCCGCCGCCATTCTGCACTGCCTGTGCGGGAAAGCGGAGAAAATTGCCCAGTCCCACGGCGTTACCCGCCATGGCCAGCACCAAGCCGGCGCGCGAGCCCCATTTTTCTTTGCTTACCGTCATGTTGTTCCTCGGAGGATTTCTGATCTGATAATTTTTATCCGGCAGTATAATAAAATCCTGACGGAAACGCAAGTTATTTTTATGACGGAATGAATTGGCTTTTTCCCCGCCAAGCCCAGCTTTATGTTGCATTATTTGCTCAGGAATAATATATTGGCTGATTCATCGGGTTGTCAATACATCCGCCGTTTTAAAGCGCGGTTGTTGCGGGAAAATCACATCGAAATGCAGGCCATACAAAAATCGAAGAGACACATGTCATCTTGTGGATTATTTTTGTCGCCGGTCAGGGCGGTGTTGAATATCCGGGATTGAGCAGGTAACTTTCGGGACTCTGGGGTTCATGCGCGGAACAGGGTTATAACATGACAGCTCTATTAAGCAATCTACCAGCAGGAGGGATCATTGGATAGCCGGGAACGAATAAAACGGCTGATCGCGGGCGAATTCACGGACCGCTGCGGGCTGTGGATCGGTAATCCCCACGACGACAGCTGGGCTTTGTATTTTGACTATTTTGGCGTGCGATCACAGGAAGAAGTGCGGCAGTTGTTGGGCGATGATTTTCGCTGGTTTCACCCCGACCGTATTGCCTACAAACATCCTGAAGGAAAGCCCTTTTTCGACAAACAACGCCGTCATCAGGGACTCGCGGCAGAGGGCTATTTCGCCGACTGCGAGGATGTGCAGCAGGTGGCCGATTTCCCCTGGCCAAATCCCGATTACCTCGATTTCACCGAGACCCTGGCCATCCTGGACGGCTTTGGCACTCATTACCGCGCCAGCGGCATGTGGGCGCAATTTTTTCACGACCTCTGCGATTTCTTCGGTATGGAAAACTATTTTGTCAAGATGTATTCAAATCCCGAAGTGGTGCATGCGGTCACTGATCGTATCGTGTCATCCTATCTTGCGGCCAATGAACGGCTATTCGCTGCTGCCGGTGACCGCATCGATGGATTCTTTTTCGGCAACGATCTCGGCAGTCAGCTTGAACTGCTCATCAGTCCGAAAATGTTCGATCAGTTTGTCGCGCCATACATGGAAAAATTTATCCGCCAGGGCCTGGATCATGGCTATCAGATCATCGTTCACTCCTGCGGGGCAATTCATCCCATCATTCCGCGCTTCATCGAGATGGGCGTGCAGGCCCTGCATCCCCTGCAAGCCAGGGCGCGCAACATGTCCGCGGAGAGTCTGGCGGCTGATTTCAAGGGACGCATTGCATTCATCGGAGGGGTGGACACGCAGGATTTGCTGGTCAATGCCACGCCTGATCAGGTTCGCGAAGATGTGCGGCGGGTGAAAGCGCTGCTCGGACCGCGACTCATCATCAGTCCGAGCCACGAGAAATTATTGCCCAATGTGCCACCGCAAAATCTTCAGGCCATGTGCGAGGCGGCCCTGGAACCGTGATGCGCATTGGGTGACACGCCAAAGCTGCGCCACTTCATGCAGGATTTTAGCTCATGGCGCTCGAACGGCGCGGGTGATCGACCGTGATGGCAACTCGCGTCAACGGCATGCAGAGGATGGACAACTTCGGAGAGAACGAGCCGGTCCGCGTTTTGGAAATACCGGATCGGACTCATTGAACAGTGGCAGTCTTCCGATGCAGCAGCCAGTTGACGGCGAAGAGAATGCCGATGAGGAAGAGAGGACCGGATATGATCAGCCAGGCTGTCCAGTTGAACTTGCTCCAGGTCAAATAGATATAAAAAACGCCCAGGGCGATGAAAAAGATCGCTCCAATCCATTCCCATTTCCAGGCCAAAACCAGCACGGCGATGAGGATGAAGGTCGGGATGAGATGGATGGCAAAACCAATGAGCATTTCACCGAGTCCACGGCCTTCCTCAAAGACGTCGAGGGCAAAAAGGCTGATGAAAATCGCCATGGCAATGCCCAGGACTCTGGGCGCCCAGTACAAAACTTTGGATGTTTGCATGCTTCTACGATGTGCCTCCACTTTAGGAAACCATAGGCGCGAATGAAAAGTCACGCAAGCGCCGCGATGGCATCTAACTCGATTTGATAACCATAATGTAATGCCGTCACCGGGACGATGCTGCGCGCCGGACGATGCTCCGCGAAAAATCTGCCATAAACCTCGTTCACCTGCCCCCACAGCGATATATCGGTGATATAAACCGTTGTCTTGAGCACCAGATCGAGCCGGCTGCCCGCTGCAGCGAGTACTTCCTGGAGATTGTGCAAAACTTGTTCGGTCTGCTGCTCGATGCCGCCCGGCACGTGGGTGGCCTCTCCCGGTTTGATGGGCAGTTGGCCGGAAACGAAAACCAGGCCGTTATTCACCAGCGCCTGGCTATAGTGGCCGCCTGGCCCTGGAGCACGGTCTGTTGCGACTTGCCTGATGTCTGTCATCTCGAATCCTTTTAAATAGTAGGGCTCAATTTTTTGATATCATGATGAGCCGGGAGACCGGCCACGGATCTGGCATCGCGCACGGCCCGGCAGATGGCCTGTTCGGTGACCAGAGCTGCGAGCACGCCGACCGCATTTACATCCGCTTCCACCTGATTGGTGGCCATGGCGAACAGGGTGTCGCCATCGAAAAAAGTGTGCGACGGCCGTTGCGTCCGCGCCACGCCGTCGTGGGCCATGCTGGCGACTTTCTGCGCCTGCGCCTTGCTCAGGCGGGCGTTGGTGGCGATGACGCCAATGGTGGTGTTGCCCTGAAAATAATTCTTCTTTGTGAACGCCGCCGCCAGGAGGATTTCTTCCGAGGAAAGGATGGTTTTCCCGTCTGCATCCAGGGCGCCAGCCAGGCGTTCGCCGCTTTCGGGATCGATGATGTGACCCAGGGCATTGACAGCGACCAGGGCCCCCACTTGCAGACCTTGAATGGTGACTGCGTAACTGCCCAGGCCGCTTTTCATGGCACGGGCGGGTCCGAGCACCTTGCCCACGGTGGCGCCCATGCCGGCGCCGACGTTGCCCTGCCGGTTTTCGTGGCTTGAGGCAGCGCAGCAGGCGGCCACTCCCATCTCCCGGTCAGGCCGCACGCGGGCATCGCCGATGGTGAGATCAAAGAGAACCGCACCGCAGACGATGGGCACGCGCGTCACCTGCACATCAAAACCGATGTTTTTTTCCTCGAGGTAGTGCATGATGCCGCTCGCCACATCCAGGCCAAAGGCGCTGCCGCCGCTGAGAAAGACAGCGTGTATCTGCTCCACCAGCATGTCCGGTCGCAGCAGATCGGTTTCGCGGGTGCCGGGCGCGCCGCCGCGCACATCCACACCTGCGGTGGCACCGCCTGCGCACAGGACCACGGTGCAACCGGTCAGTGCTTGCTCATTCTGGGCGTGGCCGACCTGGATGCCGTGGATGGCGCTGAAGAGTATTTCGGATACTTGGCTTAACATGGTGATCTCTGATTAATAGCTGATTGCTTGGAACCCAATGCGATATCCAATTCCGACTTGAAGTCCTTGGCTTCACCACTTCGCAACTTGATAAAGAATTTGTTAAAATCGCGCGGCGAGAGAAAATCGAGCTGGTATATTTCAGCAAATCCTTTTTGCTGTAGAGCTCATCGATAAAGGCTTCATAGCTGGTTTCTTCCCACAATCCAGGATCGATATCTTCACACACGATTAGAAGCAGAACTTCGTTTTTAAAAAGTTTGCCTGTCTCCACGTGCGCTCTTAATCACACCTCCCCAATTCTATCCAGCCAATATCCGGGTTCTCTTTTCAGATGCATGATCGCTGTGACATATATTGTGTCCCTGGTTTTTGAGTAGATGATGCTGAAGGGAAAACGGGTCACCTGGAACCGCCGAAAGGGTTCTCGCAGCAAACGTCCAGATTCTGGATGCAATCGCGCGATTTCCAGAACCGTCTCGACCGCTGTGAGGAATTCCTCACCCAATCCGGTGCGGCACTCCTCATAAAAATCCACGGCATCGCGAAGTTCTGCTTCAGCCGCTGGATGGAGGATTACCTGTTCCATCCGTGATCCCGGCGGATACGATCGAAGACGCGCGAGGCGGAGACGCCCGTGACGCGTCCCGTCAACAGATCATCCAGCCGTTGTTCCGCCAACCTTATCCAGGCTTCATCCACCTGGGTTAGGGGGCTGTCATCCAGACTGGCGATGAGATCAGCCGCCAGGCGTTCGCGCTCCTGACGCGACAATTGTTTGGATTCACGCGCGATTTTTTCCAGCAAAACGGTCATCGTTTCTTTTCCTTCTTTTTAGGGGCTGCACTTCTGGTGAACTCGGCCGCATCGATGAGGATACGCGCCTCATTACAATAAATATCGAGGAACACGCCCATGAGTTTCCTGCCAAAAAGCAGGAGCGCCCATTTCGGGGAGATATCTTCATTTTGTTCCGGCAGGCGAATCGATTACTGCCGTTTTTCCGGCGTTATCGTGGTCATCCTTTCCTTTTTGAGCGCCCTGGCGCAACAACCGTTTCCGTGGACGCTCATCCACCGGCCAGGGAGATATCCCTTTTGTCTTGCTTTGCCGCATAAAGTAAGATACACCATTTTGATAAAAATATCAAGCCATTCCCATTAGCGGCAGCAACAGGCGCAAGGTAATCCAGATGAGAACGCCGCCCAGAATATCGAAGAGGAATCCGGCGCGGATCATGGCGCGGATCGATACCATGCCAGAGCCATAGACGATGGCGTTCGGCGGTGTGGAGACCGGCAGCATGAAGCCCCAACTGCAGCCGATGGTGGCGCCAATGGCAGGGGGCAGCGGGTTCAATCCCGCGGCCAGGGCCAGGGAGATTATGACCGGGATGACCATATTGGCGGCCGCTGTGTTGGACGTCGCCTCACTCACAAAGATGGAGATATAGATGGCGGCCAGGGTGATGCCCCATACCGACTCGGCGCCGCTCAGGCTCAAAAGGACTTGTCCGAGATTTTCCGCAAGTTTGGTCTGGAACATCATCTGTCCCAGGGAAATACCTCCGCCAAAGAGAATGAGCGTGCCCCAATCGATACGGGAGGCCTCCCGCCAGGTCAGGGTGAACTCGCGCTTGCGCCAGTTTACCGGGAGAACAAACAACAGCAGGGCGCCCAAAAGTGCGACAACTGCTTCGGCAAATCGCGCGTTGTAACTGAGATAAATTGGATGATTCGTTCCATATATTATCGCCAACAAGCCGGGGAGGATCCACAGCAGGACTGTTATCAAAAAGGCCGCCAGCGTGTTCAACTGACCCCGGCTCCATGGTCCCATGGTCTTTTGTTCGTTACGGATGTAGTTTCGGCTTCCCTGTAGAGATAGATTACCGGGGCGGTGCAGACGATGCAAGAGTGCAAAGAGCAGAAGGTACATGATGATGAGCAGGGGAACGGCCAGAAGCATCCATTGAAAAAAGGGGATGCGGACATGCACGAATTTTTCGATCATGGCGATGCCGATGAGGTTGGGCGGTGTGCCGACTGGAGTGCCAATACCACCGACCGATGCCGCGTAAGCCGCCATGAGCATGATGCTGGCGGCAAAGGAAGAGGTGGTGCTCTTTTCGCCCTGAGACTGTAATTCGCGCAGGGCGTGGACGATGCCGATACCAATCGGCAGCATCATCGCCGCGGTGGCCGTGTTGCTGATCCACATGGAGAGAAAGGCCGCAACTGCCCCATACGCGAAGAGAATCCGGCCCGGACGGTCGCCGACCCAGCGCAAGGTCATGATGGAGAAGGCGAATCGCTTGTGGAGATTATGCACGGCCATTGCTTCCGCCAGGATGAAGCTGCCGAGAAAAAGATAGATGGTGGGATCTGCAAACGGGGCAAAGACTTCACGCACCGGCGCGATGCCCAGCACGGTGCTGAGCACCGCGCCCAGCAAGGCGGTCATGGGGATGGGAATGGGCTCGGTGATCCACCAGATGATCACCCAGACCAGGATGGCCGCGAGACGATGTGCGTCTGGTGTCAGGGACGTCATGGGCAGGAGATAGACCATCAGGCCAGCGAGAGGGCCGAGAAAGAGTCCGATAGTATGGCGGATGCGTTCGAAGCGCTGCTCGCTTTCGCTCAAGACTTCTTTGGGTTCCGCAAAACTGTAGGGCGCTTTGGTCGCTTTGGGACGGGGCATATTGATTTCTTGGGTTGATTAGTTTAGTCAGGAAAGATATAGTGAAAACAGGATTAAATGTCAAGAGGAAAAGACACCATCGGTTTCAGAGGAAGTCTGCTGGAATGCTTTCTCTACGTGCCTCCGGATCTCGGTGGTAAAATCTTTTTTACCACGGGGGCACAGAGATACGAGAAACCCACCTCTTGGCCTCTGCCAATCCTGAAATTGCTTTTCTCTGCGCCTCTGCGGAAGAACATCCTTTTCTGCAGGAGGTCTACAGAGCGCGAACCGATTGTGGCAGATGTTTGCATGCTGCATTTGCACAGGGCTGACCAGCCGGTTTTTCTCCGAGCCTCCGTGTCCCAGTGGTAAAATATTATTTACCACCGAGGCACAGAATCACAGAGGGATTATTATTTTCTCCCTGCGGCGGTTTGCTGCCGGCTGCAGGAGGGCTCAGTAGAGCCCTCCTGCAATCCTCTTTATATCGTTTTGCCAATACCTGCCGGAAAATTATCCTTATCGCACCAGCACCATTTTCTGCGTCTTGCTCATCTCCGGGGTCGAGAGGCGGTAGAAATAGACGCCGCTGGGCAGCATCCTGCCCTGATTATCCATCCCGGACCATGTGGCTGTATAGGCGCCGGCCGGACGTGTGCCTTCAAAAAGAACAGCGACCTGCTCGCCGCGGATATTATAGACCGCCAGGCGCACCTGGCTGCTGGCCGCCACCTGATACTCGATGGCCGTCGCTTGATTGAATGGGTTGGGATAATTATGTTGCAGCTCCAATGCATGCGGTGCTGAAGACGGCGTACCCTGCTCCACCGCCGTTCCACCTCCGGGATTGATCCCGTTGTACATGTTCGCCATGACATCCACGCTGCTGTTGCCCTCGATATATTCATAGCCGACCAAAAATGTATTTCCGGTTACGCCATACGCTATGCATGGATAGTTGCTGCATCCTTCATTCGCTTCGAGAAAAGCGATGGGCGTGTTCAGTTCCGGCGGCGCATTCAAAACGCCTTCATAATCAATCCAGACCAGGACTGAATCGAGCGGATTGATCCACAGCCGCTGTCCATAAATGTCCGCATTCGGAGTGATAGAACCGGGTCCGCCCCAGGCGCCATCCCAGGCGGTATTGCGCCAGTCATTCCAGATCGCCAGCCAGGTGCCATCTTCCTGGTTGTATTCGAGATTGTTCCAACTCTGATACAAGGGATCGTTGGTGATGGCATAATTGGGCCAGTCAATCCACATCATGAATGGCACGGCCCAGGAACCATCTTGATTCAAGAGAATCAGGGTATGCAACGAATCGCTGCCGCGCTCCGGTTTAAGCAGGAGTTTATACGCTGCAGAGTCGGGGAAATAGGCCACGCGCTGCCCGTAGATGTCTCCACCCGCACGATAATCGGTCCAGGCCACCAGACATTCCGGGTTTTGGAAGACCGGCTTTAACGTTGATTTCTTCAAGCTGCTCCGCTCCGGGTCGTCATTGGCCGCGACATGCGGACTGCCCTGAACAAAGGCACCCCCGCCGCCAAACAGGCTGACTCCATCGAAACCAATTGGGAATTCGGGCATCCAGGGAGGACCTCCCGCGGCGGATTTATTGAGGGCAGTTGCGGGCAGGATCTCTTCGCCATAGGTGTTGAGCAGAAGGCCATTGCTGCCCTTGACGCGCACACCCCAAATGCGAGGACCAAAATAGGATGATTTTTCGCCGCGAGAGAACACGACGAGCCACTCGCCCGTATTCGCTCCAATATGGCCGTGAAAATCCACATCGGGATCCACGTCGGTGTAATAGGGAGCATCCGTAATGGCATAATTGACCTTGCTGGCGCTGCTGCCATAGGTGGACAGCAGCGTGCCATCGCCGTCAACGCGCTGCCCGTTTTTCGCCCATTCCCGTACCATCGGAGTATAGAATCACGAACATGTACTCAAACGTTTTGCCGACATCGGATCCAGGCAAATCGATTTCACAGGAATAAACGCCAGGGATGTCACTCTCCTCCAGGACGGGCGTCGTACCATTCCAGTTATTAAAGTCCCCCAGCACCATGACTTGATTCCCGGCCTGAGGATTGAAGATGCCGAGTTTCTGCTGCACCAGCATGTTGACGCTGAATACCACCGGATTGTGTGCAGGCCGCGCCACGCCATACGTGTAGATGATTTGGCTCTTGCCGTCCGGACTCGTGAGCATCATCACCGAGTCACCGGTAAAAGAGACGAGAACGAAAGTCTTGCTGGAAGCGGGCGCCCGGCCAAACCCGATGGCGGTTTGTCCGGCCAAAGTCCAGGCGGTGCTGTCGCAGTTTAATAAATCATATTCATAGAGTTTTTTGCCGCCTGAGGTGGAAGATCCACCTGTTCTGAATTTGGTGGACGCTGAGTACCGGGTGTAAAGAGTGTCTTTTCCCGCTGAAAGCGTGAAGAGCGACTTGCCGCGCCCACGGTTGTTTCCCAGTTGAAAGGTGCCTTCAAGATATTCTGCGTCCAGAAAAGAAAACTTGGCGGTGACGCCATCGATCGGGTTGGTATCGTAATAAGCCTCGATGGCATGCCATTCGCCGGGCGCAATCTGGCCGGAACAAGGAATAACTAATGTGAGAAGTAACAGGATTGACCAGGCAGGCGTGCGGGGGATAGGTTTCATGGCAACCTCCCGTATTTGGTGAACAATGCAAATTTGACAGGAACCTGCGGATGAGACAGGATATAATCCCGGATCCGGCGTCAAAGATCGTATCAAAATCCTCTCCAGTCACACCAGGGTGAATGGTTTTATGCTTGATGGTCGCGTCGACGGACTCCCGGAAAATATAATCGCTAAAACAACATGATGCCATAAAAAACGGCTGATTTTAGAAAAAGTACTTTATTTGCGCATAAAAAAGCGTTATCTTGCGTACGCCATTCTGATGACAGGACGGCTGCAAACATGCGAATTTCCGGAAGCCCTTTGCCAGCGCATGCACTCGCCGGTGATCCGGGATGTAGCAAGACGAAAAATATCTCCTATCTGGTCGAGGAACTTTTGCTTTTGAAAAAAAGCATATCGCTGCAAATCGTCACACGCATAAGCTACAGAGCCTGTCTTTCCTGGGTTTTAGTTCTTGCAATGCAGGCCGGTTCGCAGGCTTGGGATCATCCCCCGGTTTTTCTGCCCGGTTTTTCCGCCAGCCTGCCTTATGGGGAACAGGTGCGGCGATTCACGATGCATGATGAAATCGATATCATGATTCATGCCTCTGCCCCGGATTCTTTTTCAAATCAAACGCCGGTCGTTCTTCTCCTGTTTGCGTTGCCCAACGGTAACACTATAGAGCAAACTTTCGGCAAAATCATGACCCCGGGATTGGATTGGCATTATGACATCCAGCATGTCGGTGCGCAAACGCGATTCATCCGGGAGAAAATGAGCGACCACAATGTGGTGTTGATCCTTCTGGGCACGCGGCAAAAAAGCTGGCCGGCCTGGAAAGCATCCCATCCAGATCATGCGCAACGGATCGTGGCCCTGGTCGATTCCCTGCGCAAACTGTTTGCGCCCCACGACCCGCGCATTGTCCTCTCCGGCCATAGCGGCGGTGGACGCTTCACTTTCAGCTACCTCGATGGCAGTAAAAATATCCCTGCGTTCATCCAGCGCATCGTTTTTATCGACAGTAACTACGGTTATGAACAAAAATATGCGCAGCCGCTGATGCATTGGCTCCAGGCGGATACGACGCATAGCTTGATGGTTTTCGCCTACAACGACAGCGTGGCGCTGCTGAACGGCAAACGCTTTGTCTCCGACAGCGGCGGCACCTGGCATCGCAGTCATCGCATGATCCACGATCTCTCGGGCAACATGGCTTTTACCTGCGAACGGGACAGCGCTTTTCACAGGATTTACGGCCTTGCCGGCCGGGTGCGATTCTATCTCAAGGAAAATCCCAATTGCGGCATCTGGCACACCGAACAGGTTGAACGGAACGGCCTGATCCATGCCCTGTTTGCTGCGACGCACCGGGAAAATCAGGGATACGGTTATTGGGAAAATCGTGCTTATGACCAGCACATCAGTCACGACGCCCCGCGGCCGATTCATCTAACCATACCGGAACGACCTGGCACCAGCATGTCCGGCCGCGCTTTTGCCACGTACGCCGATTCTCTCAGCTTTGATCAACGCGAATATGCCATTTTCCGGGAAATCACTCGGGGCAATATGCCCGATTTCCTGCGCCATCTGGCGCTAATCAAGTATCGCGGCGCGGATGCAGCCGGCGATTCGCACACCTGCATCTTCGCCGTCACGCCCGATTATCTCGCCATCGGCGATAATAGTGATTTCATCCGCATTCCCATGGGGCCCGGCACCGCGCAAAAAATCGCCGATGATTTTGGCGCCGTGCTGCCAACGCGTAAAATGGTCGACCAAATTTATCGCACTGCGGCGGTTCGGCTTGAACCGCTCCCCTATTTTCCGAGCGGAAATCGCAACGAGTTGCTATCGACCTTCATGCAACACCAACAGGATATACAAGCCCAATGCCGGGCAACAGCCGCCATCTCCGGTCAACTCACAGCCGGCCATAAAAAGGATATAGTCATAAGCCATCTCCTGCTGGATCCGGCGCGGCCCGATCATCTGCTGCTCTACGGCTGGCACCGTCCGGATGGCGAAGCGATTCAACCGCTGACCAATGTGCACATCAGCCGCTACGTCGATTACAGTCATGGTGTCCGGCTGGTCCATCGATCGGTGGATATCGACGGGCGCATCCATGATGTTGAAAAGGTGCTGCAAGATACGCTCCTTTATCCGCTGCTCAGCGATGAGCCGGGTGCCCTGCAGCAGACGCGTTACAGTACAACGGCGCAGTGGCCCTGGAGTCCATAACAGGTTTCGGATATCTGGCTGTGATGTCATCCCGAGTAACGCAGCGACAGGGGTTCTCCGTTTCATGCAGATTTATTACTAAATTATGGAGTTCATCATGCAAAAAATAGCTCTTCTTTTATTCGTAATCGTTGTTTGGGCCTGCGCGCAAATCAACGATTGGGAAAATCCCGCTGTCTTTAACATCAACAAGGAACCGGCCTGCGCCACCTTTGTCCCTTATGCGGAGGTCCAGTCCGCTCTTTTGGATGAAAAATTATCATCCCCCTTTGTTCAGAGTCTGAATGGCAAATGGAAGTTTCACTGGGTGACCAAGCCCGCCGACCGCCCGCTTGATTTCTTCCAGCCCGATTTTGACGCCGGCGACTGGAAGGAGATCGATGTGCCCTCCAACTGGGAGCTGCAGGGCTATGGCCGGCCCATCTATGTCAACATTTCCTACGAATTCACCGACAAACCGAATCCACCGGACATTCCGGATGATGAAAATCCCGTCGGTTCCTACCTGCGCACCTTCAGCGTGCCCGACGCCTGGAAGGATAAGGAGATCTTCATTCACTTTGGCGCCGTCAAATCCGCTTTCTACATCTGGATCAACGGCGAAAAAGTGGGCTATAGCGAAGATGCCAAATTGCCGGCGGAGTGGAACATCACCCGCTACCTCCAACCCGGCGTCAATACGGTCGCCCTCGAAGTTTATCGCTGGTCCGATGGCTCTTATCTCGAATGCCAGGATTTCTGGCGCATCAGCGGCATCGAACGCGATGTCTATCTCTATGCGACGCCCAAAGTGCGCATCCGCGATTTTTGGGCCAGGGCGGATTTGGACGCGCTTTACCAGGACGGTCTGCTCAGCGTCGATGTCGATTTGCAAAACCACCATTCGCATAAAGGCGCTGATTTGGCCCGTCTCGAGATGGTGCTCTATGATGCAGCCGGGAAGGAGATCAGCAAGACTGAGAATGAGGTAAAGTTGAAGCGCGAATCCGCGGGCAAAATCATTTTTCAGCAACGTATCACAGCGCCGCGCAAATGGACCGCGGAGACGCCAAACCTCTATAGCCTCATCCTGACGCTGAAAAATGACAAGGGAGAGGTGACCGAAACAACCGGCTGCCGGATCGGTTTTCGCAAGGTTGAGATCGTGAATGGACAGCTTCTGCTCAATGGCGTCGCCATCCTGCTCAAGGGCGTCAACCGCCATGAGCACGATGAGTTCACCGGACATGTGATCTCTGAAGCATCCATGATCCGCGACATCGAATTGATGAAGCAGAACAATATCAACACCGTGCGCACCTGCCATTATCCCAATGATCCGCGCTGGTACGAGCTGTGCGATCAGCACGGACTCTATGTGATCGATGAGGCGAACATCGAATCCCATGGCATGGGGTATGATCCGCAGCGCACGCTGGGCAACCGGCCGGAGTGGACCGCCATGCATGTGGAACGTGTCAGCCGCATGGTGGAGCGCGACAAGAACCATCCCTCGGTGATCATCTGGTCCCTGGGTAATGAGGCGGGTGACGGCGTCTGTTTCACGGCGGCGTATAAATGGGTCAAGGGCAGGGACCTGTCGCGTCCGGTTCATTATGAACGCGCCCTGGATGGCCCCAACACGGACATCTATTGTCCCATGTACGACCGCATCGAGCAGCTCGTCGAATATGCCGCCAAACCGCGCACCAGGCCGTTGATCATGTGCGAGTACGCCCATTCCATGGGCAACAGCACCGGCAACCTGCAGGACTATTGGGACGTCATCGAAGCCCATCCGCAGTTGCAGGGCGCGAGCATCTGGGATTGGGTGGACCAGGGTTTTGTCCGCACCAATGATAAAGGGGAGAAGTACTGGGCTTTTGGCGGCGAGTGGGGAGGCCCCTCGGATGGCAATTTCTGCTGCAACGGTCTGGTCTCTCCGGACCGCACTCCGCACCCCGCCTTGTACGAGGTTAAAAAAGTTTATCAGAACATAAAATTTGCGCCGGTTGATCTGGCCGGCGGAAAAATAAAAATCACCAATGCGTACGCCTTCATACCCCTGACGGATTTTGAACTCGGTTGGACCGTGCTGGCCGATGGCGTGCCGGTGGTACAGGGCATACTGCCGGTCATGCATGTGGCGCCGGGCGGTTCTGAAACGGTGTACATCCCGTTTGCCGGCATGACGGTTGATCCGGCCCGGGAATATTATCTCAATCTGCAGGCGCGTGCACGCGTCGAGATGCCGCTCATTCCCCCGGGGCACATGGTGGCCTCGGAACAATTCCAACTGCGGCCGGCTGTTCCTGCCGCGCTGGCACGCCAATCAAGGTTGCCGGGATTGGAAATCAAACAGGACCAGGCCTCGGTTTCTATTTTCAACAAGGATCTTAAAGTTTCTCTCGACAAACGCACTGGTGCGATCACTGCCGTGCAATTTTCCGGGAAGGAGTTGCTGGCGCAGCCCTTGCTTCCCAATTTCTGGCGGCCGCCCACGGACAATGATTTCGGCAACGGCATGCCAAAACGGTGCCGGTTGTGGCGCACCTCCAGCCGGGAACGCCAGGTTGAGTCCGTTAAGATAGAGAAATTAAAAGACAGGTCGGTGCAAATCGATATCGCGTTCAAAATGGAAGGGGGCAGGAATCAGACCCGCTACACCATTCTGGGCACCGGTGAGATTGAAGTTGCAAACCATTTCATCCCGGCTGGTAATAATTTACCGGAGCTGCCGCGGTATGGCATGGCTCTGGCCATGCCGGCTGCGTTCAATCGCGTGACCTGGTACGGACGTGGGCCCCATGAAAACTATGTGGATCGCAAGAGTTCGGCTTTTGTCGGACGCTACGAGGCGGGTGTTGAGGATTTCATGTCGCCCTATGTCAGTCCGCAGGAGATGGGGTATCGTACCGAAACGCGCTGGGTGGCCATCACGGATGAGCAGGGGTATGGTTTGCTGTTCTCTGGTGAACCGCTGTTGTGTTTTTCCGCGCTGCCTTATACCAACGAGGATTTGACGCAAGAGACGCGCGGCAGCAAGCATCCCGTTGATGTGGAGCGCCGGGATTTTGTGGCGCTGAATATCGATTATGGTCAGATGGGCGTGGGCGGCGACGATTCCTGGGGGGCCTGGCCGCACAAGCAGTATCTGCTGCCGGCGCAGGAGTATCAGTACCGGTTTAGGATCCGGGCACTGGTTTCAGAATGACAGGCGGAGGGATAACGGGTTTCTCCCAGTCATCGACGCAGCCAGTTTTGGTGTAACCATCTTGCAGGAACCGCGGCACTTATCAGCGTTTACGCGGGGGCCGGGGTATACGAACGCCTGGCAGGAAT
>CAUJEL010000064.1 GCA_963169875.1 Candidatus Zhuqueibacterota bacterium | reverse complement strand
ATCGGCAACAGCATCCTGATGAACGCTCTCGGGTTCGATGGCGGGAGTGGTGTGGAGGGCGCGGCTGAGATCCTGCTGCGCGCCGGTGTGGCAGCACTGCTGAATGCCTCTCATCCGAATGTCAATTATCCCAGGACACCAGCGAGCGTCCTGAGTGCTGTCGACACCGCACTGGCCACGCAAAATCGCGACAGCATGCTCGCGCTGGCAGCGGCAATGGACGCTGACAATAACCTGGGCTGTCCGTTAAACTAAGGCGCTTGTCTGGAAATAAAATGGGCTCCACCTGCTATTGGATGGGGCCCATTTCAGTAATTACACAGCTCGCATGCTGACGAGTTCAGTCATGCAGTTCCCGTGGTAATGGGCTCTATCCGTTGTTTGTGGGGCCCATTTCAGTAATTATACAGCTCGCATGCTGACGAGTTTGGAATGTCAGATGCCGGGATTGGCAGAGTGCTGTTATCAGCTGATTTTGAAATAATGCTTCCCCCTCGGATTATAGATAATCGTAAGCGCTGCAGGGATGACACTCACATGAAATTCCTTTGCAAAAAACAATTCCCCATCCACATGGAAGGGGACCTCGGAGGGAAAAGCCAACGAAAGCTTATCCGTTTGATAATAGTGCACATGGCTGTCCTGAATATGGGTGCCCTTGGGAACCGCAGGCAGCAGCCGGATCCGCTGCCACAGGGATAACCGCCGGATGGAGCAGACATCCAGCAGGCCGTCATTGGCGATGCTGTGCGGCGTCAGATAGAAACCACCGGCGAATCTTCTGCCATTGGCAATCGTGTTGATGAAACAATCGGTCTCTGTTCTGTTGCCGTTGTTCAGGACCACCATTTTTTTCTCTTTGAAAAAAAGCAACGTTTTTAATATGTGCCAGATGTATTTGTGCTTTCCCCCCGGCTTGACCACCCCGGGGCCGGCGTAGTTTTCAGCGGCCACCTGGGCGTCAAATCCCAACCCCATTCCGTTCAAAAATACTTTGTCGTTGCATTTACCCGCATCCATGGTGATGACCTGCGCCTTGAAAAAATCATCCCAGTGCTGTTCCTCAAACCGGGCCGGGAAGCCGGTGATCTGGATGAAATCATTGCCGGTTCCGCCGGGCAAGAGTCCGACGATGACATCTCCCCTGCCGATCAGGGGCTTGGCAATTTCATTCAGGGTACCATCACCACCAACCCCGATGATATAACGATAACCCGCATCAGCATGCTGCTGCGACAGCGAGGTGGCGTGGCCCTGCCGCTCGGTAAATACCAGTTTTGCATCAATCTGGTGCTGCCGAATCATTGCTTCGATTTTTCCGGTCAACTCGCGCGCAGCGCCATTTCCGGCGATCGGATTGACGATGAATATCCATTTATGATCCGTGTTCATGATGGCTCCTTTAGCCTGGTTTATCCACTTGCGGGGTTTCGATCCAATTTTTTAATCATCTTATAAAAGTATTCCATGTGTTTTTACAAGGGCGTAGTACAAGATATAAACGACGGCCACCACCAGCCATTGCAGAACGACCAGCAGCAAACCGCGATTCTGTTCTTTGAACACCGGGATGGAACTCAGCAGCAAAAAGGGAAGCATGCCATAAACATGCGTTGAGGAGAGCAGAGATTGCAGTACATAGGAAACCATCAGTGCGATAACCAGATAGAGAGAAACCAGAGAAAGTCCCTCCTGCCTGGCGCGCACAATTCTGAGAAAAAATAACAGGCCGGCAGCCGTCAAGATGAAAAGACTCCAGGCGTAGGGAAAATGCAGGAACACATCAAGTTTGTGCAGCATCGTGCTTTCGAGTCCCGTGTATAAACCGATGCCTTGCTGGATCGCATGGACCGGCTGGCCGAAATAGAGAATCGGCAGTGTGAAAAATACGATCAATGCATCGCTCCACGCCGGCCTGCGCCAATTCATGATCAGCCAAAGCACAAATAAAAAGCCCATGATGGCGAGAACGATATTCACATTGGCAAAGGTCGGCACCAGGCTGCGATAGGCGTTCGGGTGCGTTAATCCCTTCCAGAAAAATGCCAACACAAAGACAGGTATGAGGGAAACCATTTTTGCCATAACCGGGCGCACCAATAGACGCAGATCGCGCCAGGTGAGTATGGACAGCTGTTTCAACTCATAAAGAAAAATCGCCACATTCAGCATCAGCATCCACTGCACGGACAAAACGGCCAGGAGGAGCAGAAGATGGCTCAGCGAATAGGCATATGGCTTTTTGACGCAGAAATAGACATACAAGGCGGCCAGGCCGAACAACAATCCCCAGTTGAGGATATAAAGCACCACGGCGGCGCGCAAAAAATAGGGATTGGCCAGAAAGAGCAGAAAAACCGCCCGCCACTGTTCCGTCAGTTTCCTCACCAGAAGCAGAAAAAAAATGGCCGCAGCGATGGCCACGAACCAATTGAGGAGGCGCACCGTATAAATCGTTGGCATGAGTTCATAAAGCGGTCTGGCGATGCAGTATGAAAGCGGCGTATAGGCGCTGGGATAATCAGAGTGCGCGTCGATGATCATTTTGAGGTTGATGGTCTGACTGAGCGGGAAATGAGAGGTCGCCTCATCGCCAAAAATGGGGGTCACGAAGAGCGCATAGAGCGTGACCAGCATCAGAATTATGCAACAAAATATCAATATTTTATCAGAAACCGGAAAATTCCCGTATCTCATCTCGGTTCGCTCCCATGATTATCTGCGCTCGGCCCCTCGTAGAGATGTCCGGCCTGGCCGGGTGAAACAGGTTTCAGTTCATCTCCTGATAAACTCAGCCGCCGGAAGGCCGGATATCTTGTACATTTAATATAAATGACCATCCTGCAAACAACAACTGATTTATTCATTTTTTTTGACACGTTACTATTTCTTCTTCTCCCGCCGCCCTGCACCATCATAATTGCGGTTTTATTATCTCCAGGTTCATAGCGAACCCACGCGGATGGACGAGACTCGGCGACCTGCATTCGTCATGCACAAATCAGCAGCTGTCAGGCAACTTTTTTCATGCCAATAAATTCGCTTGTTTTTCAATCCGCGCTTGGCTAAATTGCCGCTTAATCGACTAATCGTTTAATCGGCTTGGCAGGTTTATCGCACAAGCGCCTTTCAAGGCTGTCCCTTCTGGTATTAAATTTTCCAAATTATTATGCCATGGCACGCAGGGTACCTAATCACAGGAGTGAATCATGACGCGCTGCACGCGATGTGTATTACCCGACACCACGCCGAAAATTAAATTCGACGAGAACGGCGTATGCAATTATTGCCATAGTTATAAAAAATACCAGTATAAAGGCGAGGCTGCCCTGGTGCAATTGCTCGATGCCTACCGGCGGCCCGGCAGCAAATACGATTGCATGGTGCCCATCAGCGGCGGCAAGGACAGCACATTTACGCTCCTGAAAATGGCCAGGGACTATGGCATGAGAGTGCTGGCCGTGAACTATGATAATCCCTATTCTGATCCCTTATCCACGCAAAATGTCGAACAGGCGGCCAATCTGCTCAACGTCGACCTTATCCGCGTCCGACTGAAAAGACAGGGCCACGAAAAATCCTTCAAGCAGCTTCTCAACGCCTGGATGCGCAAGCCCGATCCCGCGCTGATCCCGGTGATGTGCTCCGCCTGTCATTTGATGTGGTACCATTTTATCAAGATCGCGCGTAAGCACGACATCCGCCTGCTCGTGAGCGGAAATGATCCCTTTGAGGAGACGGACTTTAAAGTAAAGCTGGTTTCGGATGCCGTGATCGATGATGTCAAACAGAATTTCACCAAAACGATATTTGGCGTCATACAAAGAACCGCGCGCAATCTTTCCTATTTTCATCCGCGCCAACTCCCGATGATGATCAAAGGCTATCTCTTCGGCAACCATCTCGCCATAGGCTCAAGAGTGTACGGCCGCAACATCCACAAGATCGAATTGTTCTCCTATCTGCCGTGGAATGAGGAAGAAATTCTTTCGCGGATATCCGATGAATTATCGTGGACTTCCAATGCGAAATATGAGCGCACCTGGCGTTTCGACTGCAAAGTGACCTGCGTCAAGGATTACATGTACATGAAAAGCCTGGGGCTCACCGAGCGGGACGATCTCTACGCCAAGCTGGTGCGGGAAGGGATCATGAAGCGTGAACAAGCGTTGCAGCGTCTTGAAAAGGAAAATAAATTATATCCTGAAACCGTGCAGGATGTCTTGACAGAAGCCGGCATGGATGCCGATCAGTTTTTCAAGGTATTTCAAAAGCGCTGATCCCGGGCACCACTCAACTCAAAAACCGTGATCTCGGGAGGCGTCAGAAAGCGCAGGGGGAGATAGACCAGTCCCAATCCCTGACTCACGTGGAGAGTGGTGTTGCCATGCCTGGACAGTCCCGCAAGAGAGCCATAGCGAGTGTCCAACTGCAGGTGGTGAATGCTTTGCAGCGGCAGGCGGATCTGGCCGCCATGGGTGTGGCCGCTCAGCATGAGATCGATGCCCGCCGCGACGGCGATGGGTAATGTTTCCGGCGAGTGGCAGAGCAGTATATTAAACGCGCTGTCAGGTATAGAGGCGGTCAGAAACGGCAGTGCGGTTTCATTATAATGAAAATCGATCCAGGACAGCGGCTTGTGCGGGAGCCCCGCCCGCTGCCAGGTCTCGCGCAGCAGCGTATCGTCATGCGCGGTTATCACCTGAATCTCGCCAAACCGGTGCGGACCTTCATAGATGCTGCAAAAACCCACGGTACCCTCGGTGAGCCGCTGACTTCCAGAATCAAAGGCGGCTGCATGCCATACGTCCGGCTCCGCCTCATCCACCCGCCACACCCTTGCCGCCATGCTCGTCCGCTTCTCTTCTGTGGAAACCATCACCTTGCACCAATACCAGAAATCCGGGGTTAATCCCAATGGAACGGACGGTTGCGACTGGGTGATCGTGGTATTATGGGCGACGAACTGCACCGAATCCCTGGCGGACGAGAGTCTGATCTGATAATATTGATCCAGGCCATTATGAAATTGCGAATAAAAAGTGACACCAATTCCGCTTTTTCGCATAGTGGGCACCCAAACACGGGCGGTCACTGTATAATCGCGCCAACGATCATCCTGACGATGCGGATAGAAATGAGTATAGGAGTCACGTCTGGATGCGCCTGACGCCAGAAAAGTTCGTCCATCCTGCGCCTGAACCATGAACGGTTGCACGGAGGCACTGTCTTTGGCGGAATAATCGATGCCGGTCAGATACAGCGCCCGCCGTCCGGTGTGCAGTTGCGCCGTTTGGTTGGTGAGGACCTGGATGCCGGCGCGGCGCAGAGCCAGCAATAATTGATCGCTGACCTCCTTCTCATCGCTCACATCATGATTGCCACGCACCATGTAAACGCCCAAGGGCGCACGCAGGCGCGCCAGGTAGGGAATCAAGGTATCCAGTTCCGCTGCGTAGAGCACCTCATTACCGGGATTCATGACATAATTAATGCTCATCACATCACCGCTGATGAGAATCAGATCGGGAGCCTCGTCTTGAACAGCCTTGATGACTTTTTCGCGCAAGGATCTGCTCATGGTGGGCAGATGCAAATCGGAAAGCTGAACGATGCGAATGGCGCGGTCATCGCTCCGCCATTTTTTGCTGACAATTTCATATCGATTCACGACCAGACAATCTGGCTCTATATGGCGTGAATAAACATAAAAAAGAACAGCTGTCAGAACAAATCCGATGCCAATATATACAAGGCAGATTTTCTTCATTCGTCGTAAGGATTTGATGATGTGGTTGCTAAATTTATATATTTTAGCAATTATTTTTTTACGAAGCAAGATTAACCTGTTCAATTCACAAACCGCCGAGCGCGCCGAGACCGCAGTGAGGGCTCCACGAAAAATCTGCAAATCTGCTTGTTTTTCAGATATCAAATGCTTAATATCCAATCGATCGAATTTCATGGCGCATCCGGTAATTTCTCCCATGCCAGCAAGATTTTTGCTGGATATCGCATGCGCTCGATCAGCCCGCCGTACGGATTCAGGGATAAATAACCGCACAACGGTCGCGGTGCAAAGGAAAATTCCCTGGTCATCAACAACAGCCGCACATGTCAGGAGACGATACCGATGAATAAGATGACGCGTAGAGAATTCCTCGCAACACCCCCAAAAATTCTCGCTGCCGCTGCACTCGCCGGGGCCGCCAGGACATTTCCCTTCGAAAGCAAAAGCCATCCCAACATCCTCATGATCATGGTGGATCAGATGCACACGCCGCCCGATGGCTACAGTTCGGATGAAGGCGTGCTGCAAGGCATCAAAGAGATCCTGGGATTCCGGCCGCTGTCACCCGGTAATGAATACGCCCATTTTTTCAAAGGTTTGCTGCGACTGCGGCGAAACGCGGTGGTCATGCGAAAACACTATACCGCCTCCGCGGCTTGCGTGCCCAGCCGGGCCAGCATCTTCACCGGACAGTATCCGGTCATAACCGGTGTTGATCAGACAGACGGGCTTTTCAAGCCGGCCGATAAAGTGCCCTGGCTCGACCCGGAAGGCGTGCCAACCATCGGCGACTGGTTTCGCGCTGCCGGCTATTCCACGCATTATTTCGGCAAATGGCATATCTCGGAAGTCCATGAGGACAGCAAGTCTCTGGAAGCCTGGGGATTTTCGGACTGGGAAAAATCTTATCCGGAACCGCACGGCGGTCCGGCTGATAACGCGGGCGCGTTTCGCGATGTCGAGTTCACCGACCGGCTCGTTGAGTTTCTCGATGGCAAAAAGAGTGATCCGTCCCAAACGCCATGGTTCGCGGTCGGCTCCCTGCTCAATCCGCACGACTGCAGCATCTGGCCCATCAACTGGCATGCGCCGGGAAATCGCGGCGTCGAACCCTGGGCCGCTTATCCGCCCCCTCTCCCCATTCCAGACAAGGGGACCACAACCCGCCCGGGCGGCGTTTACAACAGCCACGTGGTCGAACTCAATCCGGACGGCTTTCCACAGGATAACTGCACGTTGCCGCAAACCTACAGTGAAACGCTCGCGGACAAGCCCCAGTGTCAGAAAGATTATGCCTACAAATGGGGACTTGCGTTTGCCGCGAATATTGACTATAGCTTGGCCCAGACAGGTGCACCGTATAAAACACCCCAGCCTTTCCCGCTCCAGGGCGAGCATGCCCAGGCATGGACGTTGGCCTATTCCCAGTTTTATTTCTATTGCATGTATCTGGTGGACCTGCAAATCCGCCGTATCCTGCAGGCGCTCGACGACAATGGCCTTACGGATAATACCATCGTCGTCTTTCTGTCAGATCACGGCGAAATGGCCGGCGCCCATGGCGGCATGATCCAGAAATGGCACAATGCGTATGAAGAATCCATCCGCGTGCCCATGATTATCTCCTCCCCCCTGGTCAATGCTGATAAAGAACAGATGAAAGATATTCTGCAGCCCACCAGTTGTAAGCATTCGGTCAAGTACACTCCACCAGGAAGGAGTGGGAGCGGCTTAATTTTGGGAACGGGTCTTCCAGTTTTGTGGCAGCAGATCAGCTAGCTTGTGGAAGGGATAGTCCAGGATGGTCTGGAAGACATACTCAA
>CAUJEL010000063.1 GCA_963169875.1 Candidatus Zhuqueibacterota bacterium | reverse complement strand
CACTCGTTCGACGGCGACAAGGAGAGCTTTGTCGGCAGTTATGGCGATTGGTCGCTGCCCCGCGCTGTAAAAGACGGCCAGTGCCAGAACCATCAGGGCAAATGGGGGGATGGCATCGCCAGCCTGCAGCTAAAAATCACCCTGGCTGCGGGAGCAGAAACAGAGATCACTTTCACCCTCGGCGCAGCAGGCCATCGCGATCAGGCCGAGGCGCTGATTAAAAAATACCGCTCCGCCGGCAGCAGCCATGCGGAATTGACCCGAGTGAAAGAAGCCTGGAAAAAACGCATCGATCCCCTCTGGGTCGAAACCCCCGATCCTTCTTTTGATCTGCTCACCAATATCTGGCTCAAATACCAGGCCATCTCCTGCCGTCTCTGGGGCCGCGCCGCCTACTATCAGCAGAGCGGCGCTTATGGATTCCGCGACCAGCTCCAGGACAGCCAGATTTTCCTGCCGTTGCATCCGGAACGCACGGCGAAACAGATCCGGATGCACGCCGCGCATCAATTCAAGGACGGATCGGTCTATCACTGGTGGCATCCGTTCACGGATACAGGTCTGCACAACACGGTCAGCGACAATCTCTTGTGGCTGCCCTTCCTCATCGCGGAATATCTCAAGGAAACGAATCACTGGGACCTGTTGCGCGAAGCCATTCCTTTCGTCGATGATCCCGAGTCAGCGCCGTTGTGGGAGCACTGCCGCCGCGCCATGCAGCGAGCCCTGGCGTGGCGCAGCGATCGCGGATTGCCGCTCATCGGCGCCCATGACTGGAATGACGGCCTCAATGCCGTGGGCACACAGATGAAGGGCGAATCGGTGTGGATGGGGCATTTTCTCCACAAAATTCTCAGGGAATGGGATATCATAGCCGAAAAAAGCGGTTTGACCGAGCCGTTCTCCTTCTGCGCAGCGGAGGCCGAAAAGATAAAAGCAGCCGTCAACGAGCACGGCTGGGATGGCATGTGGTACTGGCGCGCCACCAAGGACAATGGCGAAAAAATCGGCAGCGCTTCCTGCGAACAAGGCAAAATTTATCTCAATGCACAAACCTGGTCCGTCATCGGCGGCACAGCGCCCCGGGATCGCGCCCGCACGTGCATGGAGCAGGTGGAAAAATACCTCGATCGCGAGTTCGGCCCGATTCTCTTCTGGCCGGCCTACACCAGCGTCGATCCGGATATCGGTTACCTGTCACGTTATGCGCCCGGCCGGCGCGAAAACGGCGGGCTCTACACCCACGCCGGCACCTGGGCCATCCAGGCTGAAACCTTGCTCGGACGCGGCGATCACGCCTATGCCATGTACAAGAGATTTAATCCCATCGACCGCGGCAAGGATCCTGATCTCTATCAGGTTGAACCTTATGTGACCCCCGGGAATGTGGACGGCCCGGATTCGCCGCAGTACGGACGCGGCGGCTGGACCTGGTACACCGGCTCCGCGGCCTGGCTGTTTCATGTCAGCCTGAATTCGATTCTCGGCATTCAGGCGACCTATGAGGGTTTGCGCGTGGCGCCCTGTATCCCGAAAAATTGGCCGGGATTCAAGGTGACACGACGGTTCCGCAATGCCATCTATCATATCCAGGTGCAAAACCCCCGCGGCGTGGAATCAGGCGTGGCCGCCATATTCATCGACGGTGTGCCGTTAACCCGCACAGGTGCGGACGCGGAATGGATACTTCCGGTTTTTCCGGCTGAAAGTACCCATGAGGTGCGCGTGAAAATGGGCTGATTTTACACCGCCATTATGGCTGGGGAAACCTGGCAGCGGTTTGCGCTTCCGCGTCTCGAACATCTACGGCGATGGAAGCAGGTAGCAACATTCATCATGAGAGAAAGGAAATTCATTGAACTCGAAATTCTTAATCCATTTTCTCCTTTTTCTGCTATTTCTATATTTGCCATCAGCCCGGGCTGACAACCCGGGAACGCTTGTTACTGCCGAGAATGATTCCGCTTTTCTCGACCTGGTGCAGCGCAGTGCGATCAATTTTTTCTGGCAGGAAGCCAATTCTTCAACCGGTTTGATTCGCGACAGCTCTGATCCCAATTCCGCCAGCAGCATCGCTTCGGTCGGTTTCGGCATCACCAGCCTGTGCATCGGCGTCGATCGCGGCTGGCTTAACCGCGAAAACGTGCGCAAACGCGTCCTCACCACTTACCGCACCCTGTGGCAAAAACCACAGGGAAAAACCGTGCAAGGGTGCTCCGGGTACAAAGGACTGTACTATCACTTTCTCAACATGGCGACGGGCGTGCGCGACTGGAATAGCGAACTCTCGGACATAGATACCGCCCTGCTCTTTGCAGGTGTCATCTATGGCAAAGAATATTTCGATGGCGATCATCCCGAGGAGATTGAAATTCGCGCTCTGGCCGATTCCATTTACCACCGGGCGGACTGGGAGTGGATGCGCAATTATCAACCTGGCTTGACGCCGCAGTGGACGCCGGAGAGGGGATTCAGCAGCGGCTGGTGGAGCGGATATAATGAGATGATGATCATGTATATTCTCGGCCTGGGCTCTCCCACCCATCCTTTGCCGGAAGTCACCTGGAAAAACTGGTGCAGCGGCTATGTCTGGAAAAATCAATATGGCCAGGAATATGTCAACTTTGCCCCCCTGTTCGGCCACCAGTTCTCCCATTGCTGGATCGATTTCCGTAACATCCAGGACGATTACATGCGCAAAAAGGGGATCGACTATTTCGAAAACTCACGCCGTGCGACCTATGCGGCGCAAGCCTACTGCATCGATAATCCGAAAAATTGGAAAGGATATGGCGAATTCGTCTGGGGCATCACGCCCAGCGACGGCCCCAACGGCTATGCGGCGCGCGGCGCGCCGCCTTCTGAAAACGACGATGGCACCATATCGCCCACAGGCGCGGGCGCTTCCATCGCCTTTGCCCCGGAGATCTGCCTGCCGACGTTGCACTATTTCTACGATAATTACCGCAACCGCCTCTGGGGCGCTTATGGTTTTCGCGATGCCTTTAATTTGCAAAAAGACTGGTGGTCGTCCATTGTCATCGGCATCGATCAGGGTCCCATCGCCATGATGATTGAAAATTACCGCAGCGGCAAGGTCTGGCGCACCTTCATGAAAAATGCCGATGTTCAACGCGGCCTGCATCGCGCCGGATTCAGAGCCACGGGCACGAAAGTTGAAAGCAAACCGGTGTCCCAGCCCGGCGCCCTGCTTTTAATGCGCAGCTATCCCAATCCGTTCAACGATTCCACGGCGCTGGAGTATGAGCTGCCCTATGCGGGATCTGTGCTGATCACGCTGCACGATATCACGGGAAAAACGCTTCGCACCATCTATGCCGGCCGACAGGCGGCGGGGATGCACCGGCAAATCCTCCGCGGAGAACATCTCGCCAGCGGTCTTTACTTCTGCCGTCTCTCGGTGGATGGACGAGTCGTAATGCACAAACTGCAATTGTTGAAGTGAATGGCACATGGCCTGGCAAAATTAATTTGGTCCTGAGTACAGCCGTCGATGCTCTTTTACGATTTTCTTTGCATGTTTCCGCGTTCTGACAAGTGACCATTTCAGGTTGATGAGTATAACCCGAAGTCGCTGTCAGAGATCGCCTTGAGCTCATTTTCATTCACCCTTATGGTGAACGCACTTTGATATGAAAGTCGAGTTTGCAGAGAAGCCAGGTCTAAGAGAACAGGAAAATGACTGGTTCCGGCCAGCCGGCGCAATTTCCGGGCAAATAAGGAACTGCTTGTCAGGTAACTCATTTCGGGTATCTATCATGAAGTATTTTATCATCGGAATCCTCATACCTTTTTATGCAGTGATGGGCTTTGAAAGAGCGCCGAAACCGCTCCCGGCACAAGATGCCTTTCTCGACACACTGGAACTGCGCACTCTGGCCTATTTTCTCGATACCACCCCCATTGCAACCGGACTGGCGCCCGATCGCTATCCTTCCAAAAGTCCCTGCAGCATCGCGGCCGTGGGATTTGCGCTCACCGCATTCCCCATCGCGGTTGAACGCGGGCTGTTGTCACGCCAGCAGGCGGCGCAGCGCGTCCTGAACACCCTGCAATTCTTTGACCAGCTGCGATTGCATCCGCAAGCCATGAGCACCACCTGGCACCGCGGATTCTATTACCACTTTTTAAAAATTCCTTCCGGCGAGCGCGAGTGGAGTTGCGAACTCTCCAACATCGACACCGCCATCCTCATCCTTGGCGCGCTGTTCTGTCAAGGGTATTTCAACGATGCGCATGCGGTGGAACAAAATATTCGTACTTTGGCCGATTCGCTCTATTTTCGCGCCGACTGGAACTGGTTCATGAACGGGCGGACAACCATGTCCATGGGCTGGCGTCCGGAAGAAGGATTCAACAATACCACCTGGACCGGCTACATGGAATCCATGATGCTCTACATCCTCGGGCTCGGCTCGCCCACGCATCCGCTCCCGGAATCGGTCTGGCCCGCCTGGTGTTCCACCTACCTCTGGGCTGAATACTATGATCACGAATTTATCAGTTTCGGCCCCTTGTTCGGCCATCAATTTTCGCATGTCTGGATCGATTTTCGCGGCATCCAGGATGATTACATGCGCGAAAAGGGCATGGACTATTTTGAAAACTCGCGCCGCGCCACGCTTTCGCAACAAGCTTACGCCATCCACAATCCGCAGGGTTTCAGGGATTATGGCGCGAACATCTGGGGTTTCACCGCCTGCGATGGACCGGCGGATATCACCCTGGAAATGGACGGCGTAAAACGGCAATTTCACACCTACGCCGCCCGCGGTGTCTCCTGCGACTGGGTCAATGACGATGGCACCATCGCACCCTATGCCGCCGGCGCCTCCATTCCCTTCGCACCCGAGATCTGTCTGCCCGCGCTCAAGGCCATGCGGCAGCGCTACGGCACATATCTCTGGACTCCATATGGGTTCCTGGATGCCTTCAATCCCACTTTTCGCACAGAAAAAACAACCCCCATGGGGTGGTTTGACAAAGACTATCTCGGCATCGATCAAGGCCCGATGCTGGCCATGATCGAAAATTATCGCAGCGGCTTGATCTGGAAAATCATGCGCCGGAATCCCCATATCATCCGCGGCCTGAAACGCGCCGGATTCTCAGGCGGGTGGCTCGATGAGTTTGATAAAGAACATTGAGATGCCGCTCAGAAATATGTTCTCACGGGATGCCATCCATCCTCCCTGTATCAAATAATGGCATGACTGAATATTAAAAAATGCAGATTGGCGATCCGCGCGATTGATAATAAACGTACCACATCTTCGACATAAAATGGATCGAGACATGAAATCTCTTCATACTCTTCTTGTCCTGCTGGCCGCTGTGTTGCTCTTTTGCAGACAAGGTGTGGCTCAGACCTCACTGCTCGATGACTTTGAATCGCTGCAAACCTGGAAAGTCATCAAATCCGATGGCGTCGAGCTCTCCGTGAGCCTGGTCCCGGGGCAAACGGGCCAGGCCATTCGCCTTGATTTCAATTTCGTCGCCGGCGCCGGCTATTGCGGCATCCAGAAACAGATCCCCATGGTGCTGCCGGAGAATTACCGCTTTTCCTATTCGATCCGCGGTGAGGCGCCCGTCAACAACCTCGAGTTCAAACTGCTCGACGCCAGCGGCGACAATGTCTGGTGGCTCATCCGCCGCAATTATGCGTTCCCGCCGCAATGGACGCGCACCGCCATCAAAAAACGCCATCTCAGTTTCGCCTGGGGGCCTACACCGGATCAGACGCTGCGCCAATTCGACAAAATTGAATTCATGATCTCCTCCGCCACCGGCGGCAAAGGGTCCATCTATCTCGATGATTTTTTCTTCCAGGCTCTACCGCCCGCTGCCGGGCAGCTTCCCCAACCTCAGATCACAGCCGGTTCTTCCTCAACGCCACTCAGCATGCTCAACGATGCCGATCCGGCCACCGCATGGCGGAGTGATCCGGCAGCAGAGGCGCAGCTGCTCACCCTGGACTATGGCAGAATTGTTGAATTGGGCGGATTGATCATCGATTGGGACAGCCGCAATTTCGCAGAACAGTATCGTGTCCAGGGTTCGCTGGATGGATCGAGTTGGGAGACGCTCTACGAAGTGCAGAAGGGCAAACCAGGCCGCGCCTGGCTTTACATGCCGGAAGTGGATGCCCGCTACCTGCGTCTTGAACTGCAGGAAAGCAGTCAGGGGCAGGGCTACGCCATTTCCGAAATGACCGGGCAGGAAATCCGTTTCAGCGAAAGCCCGGAGGCTTTCTATACCGCCATCGCCGCTCAGCAGCCCCAGGGACTTTTCCCGCGCTACTGGCTGCAGCGGCAGAGCTACTGGACCGTGGTGGGCGTCAACAACGACAGCAAAGAGGCGCTCATCAACCAGGATGGCATGGTCGAAATCGACAAAAGCTGCTTTTCAATTGAGCCGATGATTTACCACCAGGACAAGTTATATACCTGGCACGATGTGCGCACCGGGCAGCAACTTGAACAGGGCCATTTGCCCCTCGCCCGCGTGCAGTGGCGCGGCCTGCCCGTCTCGCTGGATGTCGAAGCCTATGCGGCTGGAGAGGCCGGTTCTTCCTGGCTGTCGCTCTCCTACACCGTGACCAATACGGGTCCGGCGCCAGAAAAGGTGGATTTATATCTCGCTCTGCGGCCTTTCCAGGTCAATCCGCCGTGGCAGTTTCTCAACTGGCCGGGCGGAACAGCACTCATCAAAAGCATCGACTTTGCAGGACAAACAGCAACCGTCAACGGCGATATAAAAATCTCTTTCATCGATGCACCCGCAGGTTTTGGCGCGACCTGTTTTGACGCAGGGGACATCAGTGAATGGATCCGGCAAAACCGGCTGCCGGAAACGGCTTTGGCCAGCGATGCGCACGGATTCGCCTCCGCTGCGGCGCGCTATGCTCTGGAGCTGGCACCCGGCGCCGCTCAAACGGTGCATGTTCTGGTTCCCTTTCACGATTCAGCCATGCCGCTCCTGCCTGCGAATCACAATGCCGTGGCAGCATCGCGCCGGCAGACAACAGAATTCTGGCGAAATAAAATCGACACCTTTGACATTAGAGTCCCTGCCCTGGCGCAGGATCTCATCGAGACGGTGCGCGCCAATCTCGCCTATGTGCTCATCAACCGCGACGGCCCCGGCATCCAGCCCGGCTCCCGTTCCTATGAGCGCTCCTGGATTCGCGACGGCGCCCTGACCTCCGCCACCCTCTTGCGCTTCGGCATCCGCGAGGAAGTCAGGGACTATCTGGCCTGGTATTCACGCCATATCTATCCCAATGGCAAGGTCCCGTGCGTCGTCGACCGCCGCGGCGCCGACCCGGTGCCGGAGAACGACAGCAATGGCGAGTACCTCTTCGCCATGCTGCAGTATTTTCGTTTCACCGCGGACACCGCTTTTCTGCGTTTGCACTACCCGGCCATCTGGCGGGCGGCCGCCTATCTGGATACGCTCACGCTGCAGCGCTTGCAGCCGCGTTTTGTCAACAGCGGCAGCGATTCGCTGGATGCCTTTTATGGACTGGTCCCGGAATCGATCTCCCATGAAGGCTATTCCGCCAAGCCGATGCACTCTTACTGGGACAATTTTTTCACCCTGCGCGGTTATGCTGACGCCGTTGAAATAGCTCACATTCTCGGCCACAAAGACGACGAAAAATGGCTGACGCGGTCCCGGGACCGGTTCCACAGCAATCTTTACGCATCGCTGCAACGCGCCATGCGCTATAAAAAAATCGATTACATCCCGGGCTGCGTCGAACTCGGCGATTTCGATGCCACCTCGACGGCCATCGCCATCTACCCCGGGAATCAGTGGCTCAACCTGCCGCAGCCGCAAGCCCAAAACACTTTTGACCGCTATTTTGACTTTTTCGAAAACCGCCGCGCAGATAAAATATCGTGGCGCGAATATACACCCTATGAGACCCGCTTGATCGGCGCCTTCGTCCGCATCGGCCAGCCGCAGCGGGCGCATGCGCTGCTCGATTTCTTCATGGCCGATCGCCGGCCGGCGGGTTGGCGCCATTGGGCCGAAGTCGTCTGGCGCGATCCGGAGGCGCCACGTTTCATCGGCGACATGCCGCACACGTGGGTGGGAACGGATTTCATCAACGCCATCCGTACATTTTTCCTCTATGAGGATGAAGCCAGGGAAGCGCTGGTGCTGGGGGCGGGACTGCGACCGGAGTGGCTGAATGATCCTCAGGGCGTAGCGGTTCAGGGGATGCCGACATACTATGGCGCGATCGATTATACGTATCGAAGAACGAAAACAGGATACGCGATAGAGGTGGGTGGGGCCATTACCCTGCCCAAGGGGGGCGTGATCGTGCGGTTGCCCGAAGGTTTCCAATCCAGGCGTGTATACCACAATGGTAAAAAAATAAAAGCAGACCGCTGCGGTGAAGTCGTCGTGCGCGCACTGCCGGCGGTCATTGATGTAAAATAGAGCTTGGAAAGGTCATGCGTGGGAGTCGTCAAGCCCGAAACAAAAAGAGCACCTGCCTGGGGCAGCCCATAAGGTATGCTTCGAAGAAGCTACTCTCCTGTATTTTTTATGCGAAAAAAGCGGCCCGGAACGGGCCGCTTTTTTTCTTTCGTTCATCA
The DNA here is from genome assembly GCA_963169875.1 of Candidatus Zhuqueibacterota bacterium. GTDB lineage: Bacteria > Zhuqueibacterota > Zhuqueibacteria > Residuimicrobiales > Residuimicrobiaceae > UBA2214. Next base: position 8,455 of record CAUJEL010000063.1, on the reverse strand, counting down.
GCGGTTCAACAACTGGCGTTCGATCTCTTTGATTTTTGCCTCCAACGAGGCATTCTTGTCTTTGAGTGCATCATTGCTCTTTTTGAGATCCTTCACCGCCTCGATCAGGAGCGCGCCGAGCTGGTCATAACCTACCGACTTGTAGCCATCGCCATTCTCGTGCACCAGTTCGGGGATGATATTTTCGACCTCCTGGGCGATCAAGCCAATACGAGCCCCACCGGTGAATCCGCGATCGGGAAATCTTTCCTGATTCCATTCATATTTGACGCCCTGCAGCTGGCACACGTTTTCGAGCGCATGATCAAGGGGCATGATGTTCTTTTTGAAACGAAGATCAGAACCTCCCCATGTTCCGGTTGTGAAGGCATTGCCGTTCACATGGAGTGCATTGCCGCTGAGAACCGTTTGGTCGGAGCCTCCAATGATCACCGGATGGGAAAAATAGGATTTTGCGCCCACAAAATAACCCGCAAAAGCCTGGACGTTATCCGTGTCTATAGCTGGAACATCAGGAAGCACCTGGCCATAAACCGCCATGCCATCCCACGATGATGCAGCATGCAAAGCGCCGATGTCGCCACGATAGATGCGGCTGTCGGAGCCGACGTAGCGATACGGGCGGCCGTTGATGGGTGTGACGAACGCGCGGCTGACCCCGGCTGAACTGGAGGAGAGAACAACATTTGCACCGGAAGGGGGTGCTTCTGCCAACGAAAATCCTTGTATGCCTGCATTAAAATAGTCGACATCCCGGTCGGGCGGAATAAAGGTGTTGGCGCGAATGCCCATCGTGGAATTATCTGAAGGTGCAGAGGTTATGCGGACGTCCATACCAGAATAAACTTGAATATTGCCCCCTCCTGGATTGGGGGAAGAGTACAGAGGTCCATGTCCCTCCACAGCCACTCTTCCTCGTTGTGTAGTGGTACCAGTGTTAACATATCCTTCCACCAGCAAGCCATTGGTTGGCGCCGTGCTGGCAAAGTAATTGGCGCCAATGGCTGCGTTGCCTTTGACGGCGAGATTGGCATTGATGGCGTCGGCCGCGGCGGTTCCAATGGCCGCTTTGTAAGTAGAACTGATGGGGTACATCTTGGTGCCGTTCAACGCCCACAGCTCATTGGCGGGCGTCCAGGCCGTGCCATTATATTTCAGAATCTGTCCTGAAGTGGGATCGGTCGTTGAAATGCTAAAATCCTGCAACTTGTTGGCGTTCCATAATGCTTCACCAGTTCTGGCCACCAGCTGCGAGCTGCTGATGTTAAGACCCGTCCCATAATTAACCGCCACATTGTCCGCATTGACGGTAATTCCAGCGCCAGCGCCCACTGCCAGCGTGACGGCACCGGTCGTCCCTCCGGTGAGCCCGTTGCCGCCGGTCACGGAGAGCACCGGAATCGTATGAAAAGTCCGTGCACTCCCAGTTCCAGCCATTCCATAATAGGAATTGACAGGCACCGTGGATAGATCACCCACCAATTCCAACTTGTGGGATGTGGTGTTTACCCGAACGGAATATTGCACCTTATCGGCCAAATAACCAGCGGTGGGATCTGTCGACCGGCCTTTAACTTTTTCATCCGTCCCGATTACGCCGCTATTATCCGTCCAGCTCGCTTGTACCGTGCCGCCGCCCTGTCTGGTGAGCGTCAGGGTTTTTTGCGCATCACCGGTAACCGCCGCAGTGGTCACATAATCATCGCCATCCCAAATATTGGCAGGCAAAGAGCGTTCGACGACATTTTTATCCAAATTGCGTCGCACCAGAACATTCAGGTCCGCCGTGGTTCCACTGCCCAAAGCACCCTCAAATCGAACGGGACCAAAGGTATGCAATCGTGTTTGTGGATTGGTGACGCCAATACCCATCAAACCATCGTGTGTGATGTGTACCAGTTCATCCTGCTCACTGTTTTTGATCAGCATTTGCGAGCTTGCACCGGAGGCAATCACAAAAATCAAAGCCAAAATCAAATAGAGCATTCTATAGTTCCACATGGGACCTCCTTTAATAAATGGTGCAAAAAAAACCGGCTTTCTGCAATAAAAATGGATTTTATCATACAATCCAGGTTGCCCTCATTTATTTTTAACGAATGATTCGAGCCGATAATATTTTTGCACACCCCTTCCCAGCACCAAAGCTATAGCAAAATACATGCCAATAATTGTACCTTGAAGCGCTCGCGATAAGTGCTTGTAATACATAATACCGAAAAGTTGGACAAAATGGGGACAGCGCCCGTGCTCGCGTGCGAAATTGTGAAATAGCCAACTTGTGGCTATTTCACCAAATCTTAATGGCTATCGACCTTTGAGCAGCATGATCTTTTGCGAGGAGGTCCTCGTGCCCGCTCGCAGCCACAGATAATAAACACCGTTGGGCAGATGTGCCACACTCAAGCTTGCGATTTGCCATCCGGCATGATAGCGTGCGTCGATGCACGTCATGACTCTGCGCCCCTGGATATCGTAAAGCTCACCCAACACGCGCTCAGCCTCGGGCAGGAAAAACCGGATCTGCGTTCTGCTGGTACAAGGATTGGGATAATTCTGCAGCACCTGAAATGATTGCGGCAGAGCGGCCGGTTTCGCATCTGCATGCGTCTCTGTTTCCTTCACATCCCAGACATGCACAATCAAGGCGCCCTCGCGCATGCGGTCAAATTCGAGCGCATACAGATGGCCATTGCGCGGATCATAACTGATGGTGCGGAACTCGCGATCAGCGCCCCAAAAAATGCCCGGATCGAAACGGATGGCCGCATAGGGCTGTGGCTGTGAGGACGGGATGGCGCCCCGGGCCACCTGCGCCAGGTCGGCGGGATCGTACAAGATGGCCATGGGGATGAAATTGTGGGCCTTCCAGCCCTTTCCATCGGGATCGGTCTCGTAAAATTCCGGATAAGGGACATCGGCGATGACCCAGTCGTGCGCCATGCGCTCGCCCATATACCCGTACCAGTTTTCACCGCGCGCCTTGTTGCCCATGATGATGACGCTGTTTTGACTTCCGGCCGTGATCCAGGCCGCATCGCGCCAGGCATCGCTGAGCAAATAGCCATCGATTGCATTGGGGAAATGATGATAATCCGAGGCGGAGACTGGACCATATTCCAGCAGGGTGGTGACCGGCCGCACGGTGTTGGCCGCAGGCGGCGTGGTTCCCACGGGCGCCACGGCATAGAGGGTCGGCCCCAGTCCGGAGAGTCCGCCGTCGCGGCAGCGCCCGGTGATCAGGCTTTTGCCCGATGTGTTGGCTGCCGCCCAGGAGGCCGGCACGGTGAAGAGATAATCCCCCACCATGGCATCAACAGGCGGAACACCCGGATCACCGAGATACCAGGCTCCCTGTTTGGCGCTGCCCGCCAGATTCGCTGCATCGCAGCAGCTCAGACAGGCATGTTTTTCGCCGGTCACGGTATAATGCACGCTCCAGGCGCTGTAGAGCCGGTTTTCTTCCGCCTGAAAAGCGAGACCGGTGCGCCAGATGTCGATATAATCGCCCCAACCATTGACATTGCCGGGACGGATGTCCACCGGCTGGCGCAGCATTTGCGCCAGCGGCAGTTCATCCCAGGTCATGGACGCGGAAATCACCGGCGCCGGTATGGACACTTCGCCCACATAGCCATGCTCCCGTTGATTCACATCGGTGACAAAGAGCGAGCCGGGATAGCCATCACCCGAACCGCTGCCGCTGTGACCGCCATCGCCATCGGGATGAAAGGCCATGGCTTCACCGCCCCAGAGAAATTCATCGGGCAGACGGAAAGCGCCGCGATAACGCAGCGCGCCGGGGGACAGCAGATCAGGTGATTGCGCATAGGGCGCCGTAGCGCACACCACTGGCGCTGATGGCATGCTCTCATTTTTTGCCCTGTCCAGAGCAGTCACCGCAAAAGAATAACGGGTGCCGGGCTGCAGAAACACGGCTGTGAATTCAGGCTCCTGGCTGTAGCCCTCGATTTCACCGTTCATATAGATCAGGTACTCGGCAACCCCGATGTTATCAGCGGGTTCCTGCCACTGCAGATGAATTTTGGAATCGGAAAGAGCCAGGGCGGTCAATCCGGCGGGCGCGTCGGGCGCCGCAATATCCGCATCGGACAGCAGTTCGATCTTGTCACAGAGGATGTACTGTTTGGGCCAGGTCTCGAACCATTCGATGTGAAGATTGATATTGACCAGGGCATGCAGGCCATCGGATTTATGAACGCCCGAGTCGACAATATTAAACACGGTTTTAGCGCTCGCATACGGTTCAATCGTCTGATAGGTATAGCGGTAATCGGCAAAGCTGCGCATGGTGAACCAGATGCCGTCCTCGCCGCTTGCGGGTCTATCCCGATCATTGAAACTGATGCGCGAAGAAAAAACAAAGGATTGATCAGAGTTGTTATACCACGTCACCACGATGCGCTCACCGGGTTGGAAACTGCGTGGAACGCCCTGGACGCCCATGTTGTCCGTGAATTCATCGGGATTCGATGATAGCACCACACCATCCGGGCCGGCGGATGTGCAGGCCATGTCGGGACTCAGCAGCAGCGTGTTCCAGCCAGACAATCCAAAGGTCGTGGCAGCCCTGCTGGCGCCGAAATCGACCAGGGTGACGGTCTGTGAAAATGTGGATGCGGTCAAGGAGAATATCAAAGTCGAAATGAAAGCGGTTGAGAATTTGCGGATGGAGAGCAGGCTATCTGACATGGTGGCCTCCCTGATGCGAGGTGGTCCTGAAATAAGGTGTCTGGCGAGCAGAATTCACCCGTTCAATTTTGGATGAGATAGCTGCGAGTTACAGCGAAAGTGAGTCACTATTAAACATATCCTGAAAATGGAAGAGAAACAATAAATATTGACAGAAAATTTGGCCAGGATTACTGCAACAGAACCGATCTGCAGGTCGACCAGGCTGCTCGACCTGCGCTAACGTTAAGCTTCATAAGCAGCAGGCCTGGCACAGTCACTCCTTCCGCATCTCCAGCGTGTCCTTTAGGGTGATTTTGGTTCGATACCCGATGGTATGGAATTGGGAAATAATTTTAATGGGTATTGGCGGCATCAGGTAGGAAGCAGTGACCTCACGGATGAGACGGGCACGCGGATGAACCACAAAGCGCGCGTGTAACCGCAGACTTTCAAGTGGATCCGCCCTCCAGGTAAAGCTCAGATTGTCCTCATTCAGCCTGAATTTATAATTCGCGTCCGCGTCACCGATTTCAAGCGTATCCGCGCGCAGCGTTAACGTCACCGCATGCCAGGGTTCCGTGCTTCGCAGAATCCAATCGACCTCCACACTGTCCTGTTCGCCGTCGCGGCGTTGCGTGCTTCCATCTATCCTGATCCAGTCCGCGCCAAAATCAAGCGCAAGCTCTTCTTTGTGCGTCCGGCCGCTGAAACGCAGGTCCAGAGAATCACTTTGCACCTGCAGGTCCTGGAAATATTCATTTCCGGCCAGCGTCAGTTTGGCGTCCTCGTGCGCCCCCGTATAGTCCGCTTGCAGCCGTGCGAAAGGTCGCCAGCCTTGATCATAGGCCGGCAGGCTCAAAGCCAGCATGGTGGACAGGAGTACAATCAGCACAACCGCCACACCAGGCGCCGGCTTGGGCAATGATTTGAGGCCCCTGCGGAAAACCGGCACCTGCACGATAATATAAGCGCTTGAATAAATAAAAGGCAGAAACAGAAGGAGTAATAACAGGGTAAGGGCCGCTGAATATAAAGACGCTTTGAAAAAACTATCCAACATCAGCCCGGTTTCGCTGAGATTTCGAGCCATAAAAACGGTCAATTCCGAAAATGCCAGGCGCAGCATGGGCAGCGGCGCGACCAGAGCGAAACAGGCCTTGACCACTTCAGGGCGCGCCAGCACCGCCAGGGAGAAAAAGAGCAGGCTGAGGCCGGGATAGATTGCCAGCCGGGCACTGCCGAACCATGCCGCAAGTGTATACACAGCAAGGATAATCAGGGTGCGGCCAGCGTACATGTGCGGCTCCGGATTCCAGCGCCAGCGCCGGCTGATCCGCAGCGCCAGCCACAACCCGCCCACGGCCCAGATGATCATCAACAGCAAATACGCCCGGACATGCATGAGCCAGGGGTAACGCAGTCCCTTGATGAGTTGTATCAGCCCCTCACCTCCCTGTGACACGATTGCCACGAGCAAAAAGAGCCCCGCTAATTTGAGTCCGGAAAAACGGCTCCGCTCTGTTTTGGGAATCAGCCTGCGTCCCTGGCGGCTTTGCAGAAACGCCCGCGCGCCCAGCAGCAAGGATACAAGCACCAGGGTGATCAGAATCCATTGCGGAATGAAAAAAAGATGTCCGGCCAGGTTCCACAGCGTGTAGTGATCCAGTTTCTTCTCCGGCAACCGCTCGGTCTGGTAATGACTGAGCAAGGCATCGATGAAGCGGCCGCATTGATCGAGCTGGGCTGTGTCGATATTGGCGAGATTGTCCATGGCGCCGTGGATGGGCGTGTAGTTGAGTCCGGTGGTGAAATCCATGGCGGGAATGTGCGCTTTGAGAAAGGGCTCATGGTCGGAGCCGGCGGCTTCTGCCAGGCTGTTGACAGCCGCAAAGCGGGTTGGATAGAGCAAGCTGTTGAGGCCCATTTCGCGGTTGATGCGAAAGGCATCTCTGAGCAACCAGCGCGGCGCCTGCCCCTCTTTGTTCTCCATGATGGTGACGATCTCACCCGGTCCACCGGTCATATCGGCGGAAAACATCAAGCCGATCAGATCGATCTCCGGGTAATGGTCGACAAAATATTGCGAGCCATAGAGTCCCATCTCTTCGCCGCCAAAGGAGAGAAAGAGCATGGTATAGTGCCGCGGCCGCTGGCTCCAGAGGCGCGCCAGTTCGATGGCGGTGGCGGTGCCGGAGGCATTGTCGTTGGCGCCCGGTGACTCGGGCGGACTCGAATCGGCGTGGCCGCCCACCGCGATGGTGGTATCGCTGTCGCCGCGGAAGAGGCCGACGGCGATGCCGCTGTTGGTGTTGATGCGGAATGGTTTGCCATCTACGCGATCGAACCGCATGACATAGGCGCTGTCGGCGCCGTAGGAGCGGAATTTCTCCGCGACCCAATCCAGTGCGCGGCGTTCGGCCGCGGATCCCATGGGCCGGGGACCGATTTCCTCTGCCAGGAAGCGGATATGATCATAAACGCTGTCCGCGCTGAAGGTGGCTTGGGAGAAAGCAGCGACAGGGATCCATATCCCGATTATGACCATTATCTTCTTGCCGAGATTCATTTTTCACCCCAAATGAGATGCGGTATGAGCAGAGAAGGAATTCAGCATTATGAGAAGCAATTACGCGCCTGATGAAATATAGTTACACGGCATGAAAAAAACAAGGAGGATGACAAGAAAAAAGTGTTTGACGTGATCCGCGGAACGCCAGGAAAGGGGGAACTCGGCAGACTCACGACGCGCGTTCTTTGGGCAGATGCTTGGCCATCACCAGCCGGTTGCCAATGTCGGCCAGATTTTCATAGGTGACCTGATCCATGACGCTGCGGATGATGTACACCCCCAATCCACCGGGACGGATCTCATCCAAACGGCGCGAGCGGATGGATTTCAGATCGGACGGCTCCCCCAAATCAACCAGTGTGATCACCATATCATGGGATTGAATTTCGCAGGTGATATAGATGGGCTTTCCGGGCTGGTTCTTGTAGGTATGGCGGATGATGTTGGAACAGGCTTCATCCACCGCCAGGACAATCTTGCTGCTGTCGCGACGGCAAAAACCAGCCAGCTCGCACATGGAGGCGATGTTCGCCCGCAACAGCCGCAAGTAAATCGGATCGCTGGGCATCTGCAATTCAATGCGCTTGCCCGCCAGCAGCACCGGTTTGCTCCTGCTGAGCGAAAACATCAGACGGGCGATTTTTTTTCTCACGCCCATGCTTCAGCTTCCACTTATAGTGATTTGACGCATGATTCCCGCTCCTCATTGTGTTGGACTCGTTCCCATAAACGCCAGCCGGCTGACAAGCTCCAGAAAAAACGAGCGCAGAGGAAATTGCAATTATCATGCCGATGTGATTACGCCAGAACCATACTGGTGGTACACGCAAAAATTTTATTTATATTATATTTATGCAGTATCTCACAGCCCTGTTGTGGCGTAATCATATATCAATAAGACACAATGTATCAAAATGCAGCAGAGGGGTGCCGGAATATCTCAATAACACCGAATATCTCCAAATGCAGCAGGGACCGGTCCCGCAATCAGATATCGGCAACATACAATGGATCACCCTGCAGCCGGGATGGTCGAGGGTGCGCGCTGCCTCTAGGAGTCTGTCGGATTTGAGCTTATTTTAGGAGCAAATCTAATCGACTTGATTTTTTTCATACGTTAATGAGAATTCTAAAGATGATCAATTTCTTTTAACCAAGATCCACCTGTTCTTTGTCAATTTGCTCTCAAAA
>CAUJEL010000062.1 GCA_963169875.1 Candidatus Zhuqueibacterota bacterium | reverse complement strand
GTATGACAATCCGGATATGATGTCCAAAATGATCAAGGCGCCGGCGCAAAAACAGCTCAGCCCGCGCTTCGGACTCTCGTATACCCTGGGCACAGCCGCGGTGCTGCACTTCAGTTATGGACACTTTTTCCAGATGCCGCCCATGTACTCGCTGTATGCCAATTACCGTTTCCTGATTCCCACCAACAATTTTGGCACGACCCATGGCAATCCGCTGATCAAGTCGCAAAAGACGGTCAAGTATGAGATGGGATTGTGGCAGGAACTCATGCCCGGCCTGGGCATCGACGTCTCCGTCTACTACAGCGATATTTATGATCTGCAGAGCGCGGTGGTGTGGACCACCTATAACGAGACCCGCTATGGCGTCTATGATAACAAAGATTATGGCAACACCAAAGGTCTTGAACTGAAATTCGACTACCAGAGCGGGCCGATCTTTGGCAATCTCAACTATACCCTGCAATACACCCGCGGCAATGCGGACAATCCCAGTTCCACCTACGACCGCATCGCCAACAATATCGATCCGGTCCCCAAGCTCATCCCGATGAGCTGGGATCAGCGTCATACGCTCAACAGCACACTGGGCTACAGCATCCGCAAGCTGTCGCTCAGCATCACCGGCTCCTTTAATTCGGGATTTCCGTATAATTATACGCCCATCCCGACCAGCCGGCTGGCGCGGCAGAACCTGCTGCCCAACAACGGCAAACGGCCTGCTAACTTTAATTTTGATGTCCAGGGCCAGTACGATATTTCGCTCAATCGCGGCATGAAACTGCGGCTCTTTGGCTACATCCGCAACCTGCTGGATACGCGCAACGAGATGTATGTGGATCCTTACACCGGCCATGCGTACGAGACCATCATCTATCCGTCGCAGGTGCAGACGTTCCGCAGCAATTTCAACACCATCGAAGACCAATACCAAAATCCGGCCATGTACTCCGCACCGCGCGAGGTTAAGCTGGGTGTCGGGTTCATGTTCTAACTTTTTCACGGAGATTAGTTATGTTTAGCCGAAATATCTTGATCAGTGCGTGTGCGCTTTTGCTCATCGCCGGAGGGGTATTCGCCCAGGCTGATTCACGCGTCGGCACCACGACCGCCAATTTTCTCGAGATGGGTTTTGGCGGCGCCGGAAATGCCATGGGGGATGCCTATGTGAGCATGGGCCGCGATCTCAATGCCGTCTACTGGAATCCGGCCGGTCTGGGGTATATGACCCGGAATCAGGTCATCATCAATTACCAACCCTGGATTCTGGATATCAATACCTCCGCCGTCAGCGCCGCTTTTGCCAATGAACAACTGGGCGTCTTTGCCTTGACCTTTTACCAGACCGGCTATGGCGAAGAAAAAGTGACCAATACCTTGATGCAGGAAGGCACCGGAGAGACGTTTGACGGGCAGGACATTGCCGTCAATATCACCTATGGCCGCAAACTGGCGCAATGGTTCTCTTTCGGCGCCACTGCCAAATATATCACGTCGCGCATCTGGCATGAACGCGCCAGTGCCATGGCCGTGGACCTCGGCGCCATTGTCAATACACCCTTTTTCAAATGGTCCGAAACGCCCGGCGATGGTCTCAACATTGGCATGAGCATTTCCAACTATGGCACCAAGATGACCTATGACGGCATCGATCTCAAAGAGACGGTTGATATCGAACCGGACGAAAACGGTAATTATGCCTATATCCCGACCCGTTTTGAAACCGAGGGTTGGGAACTGCCGCTGGTGGCCCGCATCGGTGTGTCGGTTCATCCCTTGATCACCGGACATCACCGTTTCACCGTAGCGGCCGATTTTCTTCATGCCAACAACAACAGCGAGTCCATGAATGTCGGTGCCCAGTACAGCGTCCACATTCCTGCGGTCGGTGAATTCTATCTGCGCGGCGGCTACAAGGGGATTTTCATGGAGGATTCCCATTACGGCCTCACTGCCGGCGGAGGCATGCGCCTGGATTATCTGCGCAACCAAAGCCTGATGATTGATTATGCGTTCAGGGATGTCAGCCTTCTCGGCGGCATGCACACCTATACCTTGAGTTTTCTTTTCTAACTGATCATATCGTGGAGATTTGTAGCATGAGACGACTATTCTCACTGCTCTGCGCGCTGCTCTTGGCGGTCGCATGGGCAAACCCGGTTCTGGCGCAATACGGTAAAGAATATGCTGGACCGGATGACCCGGCCGGCGACAAGGAAGCCATTCGTAAAGGATATATGAATGGCAACAATGTGCTGCTGCAGTTTGCCAATACGACCGAACTTTCGGACTGCTGCGATCTGGGTTACTGGGTGTCGCGCTGGCCCAATGATTACAGCGGTTCCAAAATGAATGACGGCATCGCGGTGCTGCTCGGCGGCCGCGTTTATGTGGAAAACGATTCCATCCCGGTGACGGATTTGGCGGTCATCAAAACCCGCAGCGATCTTGATACGCTCTTTTATTGCCAGGGCTATTACCGCGAACACATGGATACCAGCCCCGATGGCAGCGTGCGCTGGGGTCTCTACCCGGTGTTTGGCTATTTCAACGAGACCAATCCGACACCGGCCATGAGCAACAAGGAAGATTCCTGGCCCACCAAAGGCTGGCCGGCCACGGGCGATGAAGTGAAATGGCCCGGCGTGTGGAATGGCCGTTTCGGCCTCGGCATCACCAAGGCTGATCTGGAAAGCTACTTTGTGGCCAATGATGCGCAGGATCAGGAATATCTCGGACCTGAAGATAAAATTAAATATTATCCCCGTCCGGGCGTGCACATCGGCGATAAGGGCCCGATGCCATCCATTCAAAACGGACTGCCGTGGGGCGGCCTCGGCCTGCGCGTCGAAGTGCGCGGTTTTCAATGGAAAAATCCCGAAGCGGCGGACTGCATCTTCTGGGAGTACACCATCGCCAACATTTCTGACTATGACATCCCCGAAATGTATTTTGGTTATCATATCGACATGGCGGTCGGCGGTGAAGAGTACCACGTGGCCGACGATGTTGCTTATTACGATCGATACCTCGATATGGCCTATACCTGGGATTATGACGGCGAAATGGTCGGCGGCGGCGGTGTCCCCGGCTGCATGGGTATCGCCTTCCTCGAAAGTCCCGGTGTGCCAACCGATGGCAAGGATAATGACGACGATGGGATCATCGATGAACAACGCGACAATGCCGCGTCGCAAAAAGTGGGTCCCACCGACGGCATCGCCGATCTCAGCAAATTCACCAACTATTTCGGCAAAGATGATGACGGCGACGGCGTTAAAACATTCGAGTTCAAGGAACACTGGGACGCCGATGAAGACCAGGACTGGCGCGATGGCATCGACGAGAACGGCGATGGCATCTACCAGAAAGATGAATTTCCGGGCGACGATGTCGGCACCGATGGCTCCGGCCCCTTTGATCTGGATTATCCGGGTCCCGATGCCAATGGCACCGAGTGCAATCACAAGCCCGATCTCATCGAAGGTCTGGGCAGTGAACCCAATTTCGGCTTCACCGATGTCGGCGAATCAGACATGCTCGGCTTGACCAGCTTCCGTTATAACCTCAACTGGGGCATCTATCTGCTCCAGGGCGACCGCGAAGAATGGTTTTTCCTGACCGAAGGCCTTTTTGATGAGGCGCAGACCACCCCCATCAATTTCTGCGAGCAGTTTGCAACCGGTGTCTTCACTTTGTACAAAGGCCGCACCGAGCGCATCTCCATGTCGGAGTTGCATGCCATGGAACGGCTGCATGAGCAGTCGGCGCCGCCGTACAGCGCGCCCGCCCTGTTCAAGCTGAAAGAAGTCGTCCAGTTCATCTATGAAACCGACTATCAATTCGCGCAACCGCCTTTGATGCCAGCTTTGCAGGCGCTGCCGGGCGATGGCAAGATCTATCTTTCATGGGACGACATCTCGCAAAAATATACCTACGAGCCGCTGCTCGACAACGAGAATGATTTCGAGGGATATAAACTCTACAAGTCCACCGATCCCTATCTCTCCGACGACAAGATCATCACTGACGGATTCGGTACCCCCACGCTCATCAAACCGATCTTTGAATGCGATCTGGTGGACGGCAAGAAAGGCTTTACCGATTTCGGTCTCATCAACGGCGCCGGCTATTACCTGGGCTCGGACAAAGGCATCACCAATTACTATATCGACACCGACGTCACCAACGGACGCACCTATTACTATGTGCTGGTCGCCTACGATTACGGCATCAACACCGGCGACATCAAAGTTGGTCCCTCGTTCAACACCTATACCCTCAACATCGGCCGCGATGAATCGGTCGAAGAAGTATCGAAAAACGTGGCCATCGTCCAGCCGCACCAGTACGCCGCGGGTTATCTGCCGCCTGCGATCAAGGATTTGAGTTATAACAATGCCTACGGCAAAAACACGGCGTGGCCGGAGGTGGTTTTCCCGCCGTTTGTCAAACCGGCCAATATCTACAAGGTCAAATTCGGTTCTGAGATCACGGCGCGCGGCGAAAATATCAGCCACGGACTCTGTTATCTCAACAACAGCATTAAAATCTACGATGTGACCGGCGGCGATTCGCTCATCTATGAAGAGAACGACAGCACCTTTGCAGGCGATAATTTCGAGTACTACCGCCAGGACACCGAGGTTCTCAATTACAAAGAGGGCTACCGTTTCCGCATCGACAAGGACTTAAAGACCGCGGAGTTCGACGGTTTGATGCTTAATTTCCGTATCCCGACGCGGGAGCCGGACATCGATTACCTCAATTCGGGCTGGGTCACCGGGACCGCGCCGATCCGCATCACGCAGCCGGTTGATTCGCTGACGCGCATCTTCCCGTACGATTACAACATTGTATTCACGGGACAGGCAGGGGCCTACACGGGCCAAGCCCTGGCGGCGACGATGAAGGATGAGGAATTCGGCCGTCTGGATCCGAAGGAACTGATCCTGAAATATCCGTTTGATTTTTACGTGGAGACGCCCAATGTGAAGGATTCGACGGGCGCCAATTTGAAGGCGGATCTGGTGGTGCACGATGTGGACCGGGACGGCAAGCTCAACTGGCTGGTGGACCGGGTGCTGGTGGGTTTTTTGACGGACATGGGTCGTCGCAGGAATCTGTGGGCGGGTCTGGCGTTCATCATCGATTTCCAGAATGCGGCGAGCGAGGCGGTCCTGCCCAAGGCTGGGGATGTTTATCAGCTCAAGTATGACCGCGGATTCTTCCCCAGTGATTCATTGACGTTCACGACGGTGGGGCCGACGCAGGTGGAAAAAACGCTGATCAAAGAGGATATGGACAAGATCATGGTGGTCCCGAATCCCTATGTGGTCACCAACCTGATGGAGCCGGCCATCGGCAACTGGCAGCGCAATCAGCCGCGGCGCATCATGTTCAGCCATCTGCCTGCCCAGTGCTCAATCAAAATATTCACAGTATCGGGATTGCTGGTCGACGAGCTCGAAGTGAATAATGCGGTGGCTTCACGCGCCACTTCCTTTGATTCGAACAATGAAGCGAACGGAACGGCTTTCTGGGATTTGCGCACCAAGGAAGGTCTGGATGTTGCCGCGGGCTATTATATCTACCGCGTCGAGTCGGTGCTCACCGGTGACGTCAAGATGGGCAAATTTGCGATCATCAAATGAGAATCGAATAGCTGGCTGCCAGAAACATATTCTGGCAGCCCAAAGTTTGTAGTCCCAGCTTTAGCTGGCGCAAATTCCGCCTGAAGGCTGAACTACGAACGGGCTTGATCGCAGGCCTGGCTTAGCCGGTACAAGTCCGCCTGAAGCGGAACTGCAAACGCCCGTGTTCGTGGTTCCAGTTTTGACTGATCAATTACACAGAGTATCAAGATCATGCGATTGCTGTCACTGATTAAGAAATATCCTGTTCTGCTCGTCTCACTTGTTGTGGGCTTGAGCGGCTGCAGTCGGACACCGGACATGGAGCGGCCGGAAAAGATGCTGGCACGGATTGGTGATAAATCCATCACGGTGAATGAATTTATCCGTCGGGCAGAGTACACCCCCAGGCCGCCGTATTGCAACACCTCAACCTACCCGCATAAAAAAATTGTCCTCAATTCCCTGATCGCGGAAAAGTTATTCGCCCTCGAAGCCGGCGAGAACAATCCCCTCATCACATCGCCGAAAATCCAGGCCTATTTGCAGGGCCGCAAAGAGCAGACCATGCGGGAGTATCTGTTTCTCAAGGAGGGATATGAAGGGGTTGAAATCGACACGACGACGCTGAAGCGAACGGTGGTGAATGCTTCAAGGCGCTATCAGGTTAAGTATTTCAGCGTCAACGACAGCAGCTCGGCGCGCAGGATCAACGAGCGGCTGCGCGTCCAGCGCGAACCCATGCTGTATGCCATGCAGTCCTATGCAGCGGTCGATTCGCTGCCGCAGCGCGAGATCGTCTGGGCCAAGTCCGAGCATAACGCCATCATCGATTCTGTGTTTGTCACCCGGCGGCAGCAGGGGGATGTGATCGGGCCCATCAAGATTTCGCCAGATCAGTTCATGTTTCTGCAGGTGCACGGCATCGAGCAGGAGATGGTCATGACCAACGAACAGCTGCACGAGCGCTGGAAAGAGGTCCAGGAACGCCTCACCGACAAGGTGGCCAGAACGCGCTGGGACCAGCATGTCCTCTCGGTGATGAAGGGCAAGCGCATCGAGTTCAACCGCGATACTTTTTTCAAGACCGCCAATCTGCTGGGGCCGGTTTATCTGCGCTCGTTTGATGAACAAAAGGCCTCTTTTGAACAGCGCATGTGGGATCGTCCGGAACAGGATATCAACTGGGAAGATTATCTCAGCCAGGTCAAGGCCATGGCCGGGGAGTCCCTTTTTAAGGTGGATGATGAGGTATGGACGGTGGAGCGATTTTTTCGCGAAGTTCAGATCCATCCGCTGGTATTCCGCGAAAAAAATATCAAGAACAAAGAGTTTGGCAAACAGCTGCAGCTGGCGATCATCGACATGATGCGCGATCATTTTTTGACCAAAGAGTGCTATAAGCAGGGCTACGATGCGTTGCCCGCCGTGGAGCGCGATGTGGCCATGTGGCGAGACCATCTCAATTACCTGTTTCACAAGGACGCATTTTTGCGCGCCCGCGGCGACAGCCTCGCTGCAAATCCCCACTATGTCGACGTCATCGACCGCTACTTGAACGCCTACGTGGACTCGCTGCAGCGCAAGCACAGCGGCCAGATTCAAATTGATTTGCAGGCATTCGAAAAAATCAGGCTGACGCGGATCGATATGAGTGTGATCCAGGAGATTGTGCCCTACGTCAAGGTGGTGCCCGGATTCCCGCTGGTGACGACGAGTTTCCGGCTGGATTATGGGAGGGAGATGGATAAGAAGAAAGATTGAAGGGCCTTTTCAGACGGTTTATAGTCTGTTGTATAAACTTTTCGCGATTCCTTTGCAGTTATTTTTTATTCGTCATCGCGGTTGCTCATTTCGAGCCGGGTGTGCACAACATGGCTGCGCAAACTTTTTGCGGCCGCGCCCAATGCGGGTGTGGCTGACTTGACGGCCATTTTCTGCAAAAACTCGGCATGATCAAACGCTCAAATAAGTGGATCACGGTCCGGATACTCTCCATCGTCCTGGATATCATGATCGCAGGCGACAGCGTTTCAGCGTTCCAGCCTCTGCAGCATCTGCATTCGCAACCCATCCCCTTTGAATATCCTGGTGCGCCTCTGGTCGATGAAAACAACCACCAGAGGGCATCTCCGCCGCCGGGCATAGTTGATAATTTCTGTTGTTCCGCCTGCACCGCGCGCCTTTTTCCCATCCCAGATCGCCACAAGCACATCACAATGCTCAACGACATATTTACCGGCCGCCAGATAAGCCTGTCGCCGTTTTGTCTCCGCCATTTCTTGCGGCAGATTAGCAAACAAGGATTCAGCCCGCAGACTCTTCGGGGCAGGATCCAACCGCAATAATGACGCAAACTCTTTTTGGGATGTTGCGGTTGTGAAATCCTGCATATATTCTTCCTTGGCCATGGGAAGTACCACTTCAAGACGCGTGTCTCCGTAACCCAGAAAGTGCATTGCCACGAGGCGATCAGCGCCTTCGGCTAACGGCGTCAGAATTGTGTAGCGGATCCGGGTTTTGCTGGCCGAGTTTGTGAGAGGCTGAAAAAAGTCATGGGGTTCGTCAAAGAGCTCATGGAGGCGTTGCTCGAAGACAACGTCGAGTTTTTCATGCAGACTCTTGACGTCTGGCAGCTCGCGATGTCCGCTGACACCTATGCGGATGCGAAAAGGTACAAACTGGTGCATGACGGATGCCTCCACTTGGCGCTTTTTTTAGGAACTCTTCTCCCGGGGTGCTATTTTGCTTCGCTCGCGGATGCTGCTGAAAAAATTTCTTCATCGAAGGCATTTTTTAATTCCGCTTGCAGGGGAAATAAAATGACATCATGGGTCTGGTTCGGCGTCAACCGGTGGTCGAGCATTTCATTGATCTCTTTAACCGTATGGGCATAAATCCGGCAGATGAATGTGGCTTTCTGCAGCTGTTGCGGGCCCCTGAGTTTGATGGAAATCGCCAGGTCCAGGTTGGCTATATCGTGATCCCGGCACACAAAAGCGATGACCCGTTTTTCAGGATTAACCAGCAAGGAATCGAGTTGCTCCCAAATTTCCGGATTGTGCATGTCCCCGATAATGGGTTGATGCAGATGACAGCCCAGTGCTGGATGTGTCTCCGAATGGTCCGATAGTAATGCAGTCAGATCATACCCGGAAGCCAATTTTTCCGTGACGATGATGATTTCATCGGCCGGGGTGCGCTCTGTAACACGGGCGATGTGGGAGAAGAGCATGCGCGCAAATCGGCCGTATCCGAAGAGGATAAAAACATTGCCGGAATCGGAGAGCAATTTCTCACTATTTATGCGATGCATCAAACGCCGCGTGGCGCACTGGTAGCCGTTGAAGACATGCACCCGCTCATAGGCCGGCTCCCGGAACAGGGTGCGGCTGAAATTATCCAGCATCTCCAGATCGCCCAAATGACAAAAAACGGCGGGTTTCTTGTGTTTGCTGGCAAAGGATTGCAGGGCGACCACCGCATTGAGATTTTCCAAATCCTGGTTGGTGGAGAAAATGATGCGGCTGGCCTGCTCCACACGGGCGGATTGCAGGACCGGCATCTGCGTGAAGTCATTCTTGATGCGCCAGGCTGAAGGATCCTTCTCAAGAATCTGCAGGTGCGGGTTCTTTTCATTCTGCTCGATGACTACGATCGGGTGATTTTTGGGGAGCGATTGTCTGGCGAGTTCATAGATCAACCGGCCATTGCGGCCCAGGCCGCAGATGATGGTGTGCCCTGATAATCTGCGGGGAATGCGGTTGAGAATTCTTGCCTGTATGAAATCATAGACAAAGCTGGCGGTGAGCAGCGGCGCTACAAAATAGCAAACCCAAAGAATGATGGTTGACGGAGCGTTTACATCATGGGGAAGGCCTGCGTCGAGTCCACCCAGAAGAAACAATGCGCCGGCGTAATAAAGGCCTGTGGCTACGCGATGGAACAGCGTACCTGAAAGCATGCCGCTGCCCAAAAAAGCGCCAAATGCAGTCCAGAAAACGATCACGATCAACGTGGAACGCCAATACCGCTGCAATCTACGCATGCATTTCTCCTGGGAATTTGATTGACTTAAATATAATCATCAACAGGCTCATTATCAAGCGCATTTACTTCTCCGAGAACAGTTTAATATGGTATAATTTTTGCTTAAAACGAGGATATTTGCAAGCATCTCATTTCTGAGCATGGAAAAATGAACCTGGAGCAGGTAAAAGCTCGAAAATGAGGCTTTATCATTCACTTTGTGTGTCTTGTGAGGGACAATTAATGAAGTCGACTCGATTGATTTTCAACACTACTCTACTGAGCAGCCTGGCGCTCATGTCCCTGTTGTGCTTGACCGCCTCTGCACAGCCAGTTCATCAAAAGCTTCTTTATTCTCATCCGCTGACCGGCCTGCAAAGCAACCAGGGTCTGATCATCGAAAATACGGACGGCATGTTCACCGCGCAAGGCTGGCAATCCACACAGGCAACCAGCCAGCTGTTTATTGCACTGCCCAAAGGATTGCCGTTCGAAGGCACCCTCTCCGTCAAGGTCACCAATTTTGACCCATTTAATCAGAACATTTCCACCAAACAACCCATCATCGATCTCTATTCATGCCGCTGCGGCAATAAAGATATTTATGAAACCAACGGCGCCTGGTTTCATCTCATCAGCGGCACCAATTATGTGTCCGGGCGGCCGAATGAAGCGGGCTTTAAGCTGTGGGCGGCCTCCAAGGGCGTCGGCAGCAAGGAGGAGGAACGCGTCATGCATGAAGCGGTCTGGGATCCACGCCAGACCTATGAGTTTAAATTCATCTGGAGCGGTACGAAATTATATTTCATGGTCGACGGTGTACTGCAAATGCAGCTGCCCTTTGCAGGCCAGGTGGACAAATTTCAGTATGTCTTTCTCGGCAAAGATAATTTGATGTGGGGTTACACAGCCCAACCAGGTCCGATTTTTTCTGATTTACGCATTCTCAGTACTGGCGAAAACAACCAGATTCCGGTCGGGCCGAAACTGGCCTCTGTCGCTGCGCTCGCCCAGGATAGGGTCCAGGTGCTCTTCAATGAGCCTGTTGAAAGCATTTCCGCCATACAACTGGACCATTACGAAATCATCCCCGCCACAGCCATTACCAAGGCGGAACATTCGGACAATCCCAACAAGATCTACCTGACCACAGCCCCTCATCGCGAGGGTACCAGCTATAAACTGAAGGTCTATTCGATTGGAGATACCGGCATACCCAGTGCCGTCACTACGGTGGACAGCATGAGCTATCGCTACGAGGACGTGCCCGTGACTGCCATTTCCCTGCCAAAATATCGTCTGGTTGCAGGCCGCTCTCCGGGTGATTCCGTCTACTTTGATCGCAATTTCACTTTTGTGCAAATCCCGGAACGCTTTTCAACCTTTTACTGGATCGTCACCGCCAATGAGGACAAAGGCGCAAGCTTTGCCAATTTTCTGGAATTCTATGCAAAAAAGCTGATAAAAGTGATCGTGGCTGTCGATGCCAACGGGCAGCCAACACCCTCATGGACGAGCACGTGGATTCCGCTCAGTGACCGCATCACGACAACGGATTCTGAATTCAAACTCTATGAAAAGGATTTTCCGCCCGGCACAGTGACGCTCAGCGGCAATGGCATGGATGCATCGAGCAGCATGTATCTGGTATTGCTGCAGCCCCTGGCCACCACCGAGGTCGATCTGCCTCCAGCTGCACCCACAGGCGTAAAAGTGATCGTCAAGTACTGATCCCTGCTTTCTATGGACAAGGACACAGGGCCTGCCGGCCGTATCGGCGGCTCTGTGCCCATTTGCAGGGAATACCATGACATCCGTTCTCGCCCGGAAATGCGGCCGTTGAACGCCTGCATACGCTTCATGAACCTTCCTGACTCTTCCTGATCCTGCTTGACCAATGCATGTAAACGGATCAATAAAATCAATTAGATATATCATATAAAACATGGCATGCCTCTTGCAATTATATCTGACAGAAAAAGGAGGCCGCCATGAAAAAGAAATCAACTGATTTGGCAAAAGCCTTGCAGGATTTGGCCAGGCAGGGCATCCAGGCTGACGTTCAACGCCTGAAGCATGATATGTGTTCGCAATTTGCGGATCCACGCGAATGGATCCGTGAATATGTGGTCAATGCCTATGACGCGGGCGCCACGTTCTGCTCGATTTTTGGCAACGAGGGATCCCAAACCCTGCGTATTTACATTCGTGATAACGGGCATGGCATGAATCGTCAGCGCCTGGTCGATTTTTTCACCATGTATCGCTCGGTGAAGATCGGCGATGCGACCAAAATGGTCGGCAAGCATGGCATCGGCAAGCTCTCTGTGGCAGCCATCCCTGGTCAATGCGGCTTTGCAGTCATGACCTGCGACGGAAAAGAGGCCTGGCGCGCCACCACGGGTTCCTTGTTGGAAGAGAAGCCCATCGAACTGGAGCGCCTGGCAAAAGTGCCTGAACCTGGCAGCGAATTTTGCATCGAGTTTAAAAAAAGTGTGCCGCTGCGGGAGGAAATGCTGCATTTGCTGCAAGTCCTCAAAACCTATGTCCGCTATCTGCCCCTGAACGTGCAGGTATACGTTCCCGAGGATGCCTCCAAAAGCATTCCCGGACAATGGGAGACATTTCGCTCGGATTGGGAACCCTTCACCGAGACCTTCGGCAAGAGCTATCATATCCAGCTGGGGGATTCCACTTTTGACATGGTGCTCAGTCTCGATGAAAGCAATCATGAGATATACCAAAATCGGGTTTTCGTGACCAACCGCTATAATCTTGTCTCCAGCGGACAGGAATCCCAGTGGCAATTGCCACATCTTCACATCCGTGTGGATTGCCGTGATTTTGAGCTGCCCTTTGGCCGTCATTGCCTGCGCAATGAGGAAATATTGCCGCCTCTCGCCGCTACCATACGCCAGCGGATCCTGCCCGAATATTTTCGCACGCTGGCTGCCTATTACATGCGGGCGGATTCCCGTTCCGCGGTGTACGAAATCGAGGAATTGGCCATGGCATTGAATTATTATCAGGCGATGGCGGGCGATATTTGGACTGAGATGCCGCTGTTCCGTCTGGCACAGGGAGGCCGGCTCTCCCTGAATGAACTGCGCGAAAAAGTGAATCAACACGGGAAGCTTTATCTGGCCCGCGCCGATGAGCCGGGCGCTGATTATACCCTCTTTGACGGCCCGGTACTGAGCGGTGAACAGATGCCCAACGGGTTGGAAGTCATCAATCAGCTCTTCAAAAAAGAGTTGATCAATCTGCAACTGCAGGATGTGGTCATCGAAGCACCCGCAGATCTGAGTCCGGATCTTTCGGATGCGGAGAAAAAATTCGCCGATCATTTGGGCTTTCATCCACACGTCCTGGCCGAAACTGATTCAGACGTGCTCGCCGAAAATAGAGGATCCTTTTCGCAAGAGGACATGGAACGATTGACCCATGTTCGCAAGGAGATGGAGAATGCCTCCCAGGACATCCAGGATATTCGCTGGCGTGTGCATCATCTGGTGGAACGCGACGGAAAAACGCCCTGCATGCGCCATCGTTTCATGGTCAAGGGAAATGATGTCATCCTCAACCTCTATCATCCTGACATTAAACAACTGGTTGAGTTGTCACGGCATATGCCAGCCCTGGCAGGACATTGGGCCGTGGCCATGTGCATCAGCGAAAACAGCACCCTTTTACCGCACATCACGCGGGAAACCAGGGAAGACCTGTTGCTGATCGATGCCATGGCCAAACTCACAGAGGGGAGTTTGCGCCCCCGGCCGAATCAGCGCGCCTCTGACGACGGCGGAAAAGACCGCGCGGCCTGGGAATTCATCCGTTCTGCGAATGATTGGCGTTCGCTTTCAAATTAACCGGGAGGCATGATGATGAACTCTGTTATTGATACCATGGTGTTGAAAAACGGTCTGCAAGTCGACGTCAACGAAGGCTGGAGAAAAATAATCTCCAGCCAGTTCGGCGGCAATCCCGGCCGCGCATTCAGCGAGTTGATCCAGAACCTGATCGACAGCTATGAAACCGGTGTGCCCTGGCCCAGGCGCAAGGGCGAGATTGAAACAACGCGCGATTCCATCAGCATCACCGACTATGGCAGTGGATTGAACCGCGAAAAACTGCAATTGATCACCACCCTGGGCGGAACCGACAAGGCGGACGATCCCGCCAAGATCGGCACATTCGGGGTTGGATTTTTCAGCATGTTCAACCCGAAATTGCATACACAATCCGTGGAGATCACCACACGCTGTGAAGGCGAAGTGGTCCTCCTGCGATTCATCGTGGAGGATCCCGATGCGCCACCGCGCCTCGAGGCTGAAACCCAAAAAACGGCTGTTCCTTACAGCACCCGAATTCTGGTCAAATTCGCGGGAAGCGATGCGGTGGACAGCTGCCTGCAAGCGGCTGCAAAGGCACTCAAATACTATCCCTGCCGGATCAAGGTGAACGGCAAGCCGTTTGTGTCGGTTTGGGAAAATGCCGAAAAAAACGGCGCCTTCATGTTCAAGAAGAGCTATATCGAGGGTTTCATCGAACCGGAGCGGTATTGGGACAACGTCAGCGTATTGTGCAAATATGAATTGATCCTCAACCTGTCGCTGGATGCCCTCTCCACCGGCGGCCATAACATGCGTTATAATCTCGACGACCTTTATCTCAGCCGTCTGCCCTGGGTTCCCAATATACACATCTGCCTGAACTGCAACCAGCTCAATGTGACCATCAGCCGGGACTCTTTTTATCTCAACTGGGTCTGGGACCGGGCCAAGGCGGAATTGGCGGAGGTGCTGATGGATTATCTGAATGGCATGATCGATACAAAATCCGATCCCGCCCTGATATTGGCCAATCAGTACATCCTGCGCGATAAACTCGAACCGCTCTTGCACGGTGGCGACTCCGCTGTGGCCGAACCCGTGCTGGAAAAACTGCTGCAGGCCAGGGTTTACAGGATCAGCGGGGAGCGCGGCATGTCTTCTCTGCGCGATCTCAAAGAGCGGCTCTCACCCGGTCTGCCTTTATTCTATTCTCCGACGCAGCGAAATTTACGCTGGCTGGGAGGCAATTTCAAACACGATTTCATTGTTCTGCCGGATCGATGCGAAAGGGGGGGAGGCGCTCCTGAGTTTTATGACCGACTCTTCGCAACGTTGTACAAAGAGGTGGTCAACCTGGATGCCATCAACAGCAACCATGAGCGGCTCAAGGAGCTGGTCGAGGCGGGCGTCGTCGCTGCAGAAGCTTTGTCGCCAACCTGCAAAATCGTGGGTGAACGGCACCTCAATGAAGAGCAGGGGGCTTTCCTGGACGAAGTGGCCGCGGTGCTTCAGGACGCCGGCGTCCACAAGGCGATTGAGGAGAACCTGAACCTCTCCATTCGCAGCATTCGCCCGGTTTTCATTCATATCGAGGATGGCAATGCCTATATTTCGGCGGGTATTTTTGACAGCGAGGGCATTCCCCTGACAGACCGGATTATAACCAATCTGTCCAGCGATGAAAGGCCGCAGGCCGTTGCCGAATCGAGGGATTTGCTTCTGGGGCTCTCCCTGGATCATCCCTTTATACAATACCTGTCCGGGTGCGATAACGCCCAACGTGCTTATTATTCCTTGACCTACGTCTCCCATGAACTGGCGTTATCGCAGCGCATGCTGGTGCCTTATTCTCCATTCTATCATCTGGTGAAAGAAAAACTGGCCGCCAGCATGCGCCGGGCCTTGATCAACGAGATCAGTAAACGGCATCGGGCAGCCTAGGGGGAGAGACGCCGTGGGGGCGGCGTCATTTATTTGTTTTTTTCCTTGTATATTGTCTCTGCGTCTTGTTAATTAATAGTATGGCAATTATCTGACTGGATAACCTTGCGAAGGTTTGCTGCCTTTGCGAGGTGCAAAATTCTCCCAGACGCGAGGGCTTCATGAAAAGAAAGCTTTCCGAACCAGGTTTTCAAATACAAGATGCGCGTATGATCGAACTCTACAAGGAAATATACGATTATGCCCATCATGACATGCCCTGCATTTTCTTCGGGCCGTCGGGCTGCGGCAAAGAGTATGCGGCCGCTTACTATTATGAGATTTGGTGTAAATACCGCGCGCATCCTGGTCCCTTTCACCGCGTCAATTGCTCGGGTTTGACCGATAATATCGCCTACAGGGAGCTCTTCGGTCATGAGAAGGGCGCCTATACCGACGCAAAATCGACCATGCCGGGTCTGTTCCAGACAGCCGATAAAGGTGTGCTCTTTCTGGATG
The DNA here is from genome assembly GCA_963169875.1 of Candidatus Zhuqueibacterota bacterium. GTDB lineage: Bacteria > Zhuqueibacterota > Zhuqueibacteria > Residuimicrobiales > Residuimicrobiaceae > UBA2214. The sequence goes on along the minus strand of CAUJEL010000062.1, from coordinate 20,554 downwards.
AAATTGCAGATCTGCCGCAGTCTGTCCAGCCCATGCTTTTGCGTGCCATTGATCCGGGAACGGCGTGGGCCACGCGCATGGGGAGCCGGAAAGAGTACTCGACGAAAGGTATTCGTGTCCTGGCAGCCACGGATCAGCACCGTGATAAAATCAGACCAGCCTTGCTGAACCGGTTGGGCATTCCAATTGAAATTCCTTCGCTGGATGAGCGACCCAGGGATCGCGACGGATGCATTTCCTATTTTGTAAACCTCGCCCTGCACAAACGGCAGGATTTTAGCGAAATATGCCAGAATCTGCTCAAGCTGGATCCGGCGCAGAAAAAAATCGAGGAAGCACCAGCCCTGATGGCGTTCTGCGATCAAATTTCCACTGTCTTGCGTCCGCTGGTGCAGGGGCGAACCTGGCCCGGAAATTTTCGCATGCTGCGCGTGGCCATCGATGTGGCGGTGATACGATCTTCTCCGGATAAAGGCCGGGACGATTTCATCCATCAATGCGCCCATTATTTCACTGCGCACTCGGGCGCCCATGCACTGCCTCTGCCTCCCAAAGGAGCCGCAGCAGATCCCGAAGCCCCACTGGTCATCAATCAGCAGGACCCACTCTACGCACGGCTGCGTGGATTGATGCAGAATTTAAAAGACACCGAATTGAGCAAATGGGCGGAATGGCTGCACAGCCATCCGGAGCAGATGTTCACCCGCAGCGATCTGGAACCCTTCTTTGCTACGATGGGCTACCGCACCATTCTCAACCGGCTCAGCGTCCTGGTGGATGCGGGCGAACTTGAACAATGCGGCCCCAAGAAGCAGTATTACCGTCGTGTGCAATCCCGGCGAGCGATGCCTGTGCAGCGCAAACATGCCGATGCTTTTCTGAACTTGCCGGCCATTCAGGATGAGTCCGTGGTCCGTCCGGAGGCAGTGGCCGCTGTGATCGCGATGTTGAATCAGGGCCCGCATCTGTATCTTGGCGGACCCGATAAATCCGGCAAAACGCCTACCGCCCTGATGGTGGGACAAATACTCAGCGCCGAACGGGCGGTTTATTATTATCCATTCGATGAGCATGGCATGGTGGCGTTTTTGCAGCGGTTGATTGAGCGGCTGCAGCAGGAACATCTGTTGAGTGGGACCGTGCAGACGGAGCAACCTGGTGAGGCAGATTGTGTGCTCTTATTGACCGGGTATCTGGCGCAATTTTTCTCCGGGGATGAGCGCCCCCTCATCATTCTCGATCATGTTCAGTCTCTGGGACGCCAGGCCTGTCTGGATGCCCTGCTGGTCATGTTAAATCACTGGAACTTTGCCAAATTTTTACTGGTGGGCACCAAACTGGATTTGCACAGCCCCGAATCGAAGGCCAGCAATGTGGTTGAGTATACGCTGACCGCAAAATGATGGGCTGGCAGTGCTCATAAAATACACCTGCAAATGATAAGAAAATAGTTGCGTATTTGCAGTTGATTGTTTATTTTCGAAAAGATGCCTGCCTGGATAAAACAATTGAAACGTTTTAACCCGATCAAGTCTTAAACCGCCGAGCGCGCAGAGCCCGCCGAGTTGTTTTTGTCGGGATGATCGAACAAGTTTGATTAGAATTCATCCCCTTCTCAAAAGTTGCTGTTGATCCTGTTTTAATGTTCATATTTTCTTTGCGTATCACCGCGCTCTTGGCGGTGCTTAATTCAGCTTAACATAGTTATGCAAACAAGTCTTTTGCCGTTTAACGTAGGTGGGGAGCGCCATGTTTACCAAAACGTTGAATCGGATTTTTCGTTACCCCCTTCCACTTCGAGAAAACACCCAATATGACAAGTTGGGTCTCTCCCCCGAAGCGACGAGTCTGGAAATCCGCGAAGCGAAAGCGGAACAGGTCAATCGCATCAAAAAGCAGCAAAACCTCATCCACAAACAATTGGCCGGTATATACAATCAGGTAGATGGGCTCCGGGCTGCCGAGGAGCGCCTTCACGCTCTCAAATGCAAGGGCAGCGATGTGAATGCGGGTGAACTGGCCGATGCACAAACACGTTTGGGCCAATTGGAGGCGAAAGCCATGGCCCTGAATCCACAATACCGCTCTCTGCTGGTGCAGTTGGCCGAACTGGAGAAGAATATTTTCGAGATTAATCGCATCATTCTGGAGAACCCGAACGAGCGATTGAACTATGACAAGGCGATTGCCCCCCTGGCGCAAATCAAACTGGAATCGTGTGATGAAGAAATTTTCACAGAGCGAGGCCGCAAGCTGTTGCTGTACTGTCTGCGTCAGGAGATCATCGCGTTTCTGGAAAAACGGGGTGAGGTTTGCTATCATCCGACCGATTTCACCCGTTCTGATTTTATGGATGACTTTAGCGCCAATCAACTTTTAGATGGAGATGGTCAACATGGCCGAACAACCCGGCGTGTCAAATAGCCCGCCTGAGGATGAGCCCGAATCCCAAGAGGAGACGAAGCTGTCCGATTCCGCAAACGCCCACGAAGAGAGTCTGGAAAAACTTTCATCCATTGGCCCAATGCCTGAGAAGCCACTGCATCTGGACCTCGCCAATCTGAAATCAGCTTCTTTGGAATCAGGATTAAAAAACGGCAAAACGGACGAATTGCTCGAGGAACTGGCTGAGGATTTGCTGATACTGCTGCAAAAAGTAAAAACCCTTGAGATCAATCAAACGGCGGTGATTCAGCAGATGCAAGAAATGTCCCGGATTAATCAGGACCAATTGCATCAGCACGCCTATGAAATGGACAAGCTGCGCAAGGATTTATTGAGTGAACGCAAGGCGCTGGCCGCTCGCTCCACGTTTAATGCGATTTTGCCAAACCTGGATTCTCTCCTGATCTTGCGCACTGAATTGCCGGGAGGTGCGTCACATCCGGCTTTTATGATGCTGGACGCGGTTATAAGCAGCTTGATCACCATCACGCAAACGCTGGGCATCCAGGAATATGAATCTGCCGCGGGCGCCGCTTTTGATCCTCAGATCATGGAGTGCCTGGGCCAGGAGGAAGGGCCGGCCAATTTAGTCATTAAAACCCTCCGCAGAGGATACAAGTTCGGCGAGCAGATATTTCGGCCGTGCGGCGTCATCATTGGAAATTCAGACAAGGCGAACACCCAATCAGAATAGGATAATAATATGAATGTTAATCTGCATCGAGTCATTGGCATCGATCTTGGCACTACCTACAGCGCTGTTTCCGCCTACAATACCTATACGGAGCAGGCGGAAATCATCGTGGATCATTTCACCGCGGATGCTGCCACCACACCTTCGGTTGTGAGCCTGGATCCGGCGACGCGCAAAGCCATGGTGGGCAGAGCGGCCAAACAAAATCTGCCGGCGGACCCCGCCAATACGATCATTGAAATCAAACGTGAGATGGGCGAAGAATTCCGTCCGGAGACCCTGGAGAAGTATAATGCGCAAAATATCTTCAACGCCGGCGATCCGGTCAAAGCCTTTTTAAATGGTCAATGGCTGCTGCCGCAGCAGATCAGCGGCCTGATTCTCATGAAGATGAAAGAGATCGCCGAGGCGGATATCGGGGAGGAAATCCGCGATGCCGTGATCACGGTGCCGGCCTATTTTACGGAACGGCAGCGCAAAGCGACCAAGGAGGCCGCCCTGCTGGCCGGCCTCTATCCGCGGCAGCTCATTCCGGAACCAACGGCGGCGGCGATTTGCTATGGTGTAGATCGCGCCGAGGAAGAACGCCGCGTCTACATGGTTTACGACCTCGGCGGCGGCACCTTTGATGTCTCGATCATTCAGGTACAAGGCACCGACATTGAGGTGATTGCGACTTCCGGTGATCCGCGTCTGGGCGGCGGTGATTTCGACGACCTGCTGACGCAGTGGGCGGTCACAGAGCTGCAGAGCAAATTTCAAATCAATTTTGCTGAAAATCCGGGCGCCAAGGCGCGGATAAAAAATCTGGCTGAGCAGGCTAAAATCAATCTCTCCACCCATGCTTCGACACAACTCAACCTGGCTGAGCTGGCGCCGGCACAGGCGCCGCTCCTTACCATAACCCAAACGGAGTTCGAAGCGCTCATCCATCCACTCCTGATCAAATCAATCACTTACATCGACGTGGCGCTGGACGGGGCATCCAAGAAAGGGGTGCGCCGTGAGGATATTAACGCCATCCTGCTGGTGGGCGGATCGAGCAAAATACCCAAAGTGAAGAGCATGCTCCTCGATCATTTTGGCAAAAACGAGGATTTTGTGCGCTCGGATCTCAATCCGGATGAAGTGGTGGCCCGTGGCGCGGCCATCATCGCCTACCGTTTCAGCGCTTCGCCGCCGCCATTTGATATCACCAAGCAGCAGGAATCAACCCTGATGAATGTGGATGCGGTCGATCAACCCAATATCCAGCTTATCACCGAACACTCGCTGGGCGTTGAGGTGCAGAACAAGATCTTTTCGAAAATTGTCGACCAGGGCACGGGCATTCCCATCGAGATCACCCAGGGTGGGTACACCAACGGCAGCATGGCCGCGGAAATTCCCGTCAGGGTCTATCAGGGCGAGGGCACCTATGTCTATGAGAACACCCTCATTGGCGTGCTCAATATCGGCCCCATGACGCCACAGCCTGAGGGTTTTCACAAGTTCGAGGTGACCTTCAAGCTGGACATGAATGGTTTGCTGTCCATGACCATCAATCATGTCAACGAGAGCCGCTCCTATCAGGCGGTTTTCGAACACAAAACCGGCGTTGGTGGAGATGCCGCACTCATTCCGATGCGGCAAAAGCTGCTGCAACTATACCTTTCCGCCGCTGCGCAGGTCAATGCCAGTGCAGCAGCCGGCTATGGCCCTGGTGCCGTGCCGCCACCGCCGCCAATGCCCGGCGCTGTTCCACCGCCACCGGGATATGCGGCCCCGGATGTTTACACGCCGGCAACACCGCCACCTCCTCCGGCACCACAACCTTCGCCCGTGCCAACCGCGGACGCGGTGGAGCTTCTCGAGCCTGCAGGAGACATTTCAGATGAATTCAAATCGATTGTCAGGCGCGCCAAAAAACAGCTCCTGGTTGAGATGAATGCCGATCTCGCCCGCGCGTATAATGCCTTTGTTCAGGCATTCAATGAGAACAAAAGTATCGATGAGCTGCAGGACCTGAGTGACGAACTTGAAGATGCCTATCATGATGCTCGAAAATAATACACAGGCGCTGGAGCTTGAGCTCAGCAATGGCGAGATCCACAAGATAGTCTGCGTGGGGCCGAGCTTCAATGGAATGGTCTACAGATCGGTCGACAAACCCGCCTATTTTCGTCTTTTGCCGACGGCAAAAGTGCCGCTGGATATTCGCACAGAAGTCCGCAAGTATCCCGATCCCGGCCGGCCGCGCAAACAGGCCGTGGCGCCGATCGTTTCCGCGGATCATGCCTTCATCAAGGGCACCGGGCAGGATTATTTTTACATTCAATATGAAAGCCAGGGCACGCAGACGTGGCAGGATTTATTGGCCAATCCGGATTTGGCGGTGCGGCTAGATTCGGCGCATCGCACCCTGAAAAATTATCTGATCTGGAAAGAGCTGCTCAATGGCGATCCCGGCAAGTGCCTGCTCTTCATGCCGGCGGATATCATCTTTGAGGAGAATCAGCCCTTTTTGCTTTTCACGCCCATGTTGAGTCCCATTGATCTGGACGTAATCTGGGAACAGCCATATCGTGCACTTTTTCTCGCCCCGGAATATATCTGCGGACAACAGAAAAATATATTCGGCGAGAACCTCGATTTATACGCCATGGGCATGATGTGTTTGCAAACCGTTTATACGGTGCAGGAGATAGAGTCCGTCGCCCGGCTTCTGACCCAGATTGCCTGTGGCTCGCTCTTTGCATCCGAATCGGTGCTGAGAAATCGTCTGCCTTTCTGGCTGGAAAAAATCGCTCCATGCCAGCAAATGATCGCCATGTTGCATCAGATGGCTGATCATGATCCGCGAAAGCGCAGCGCCGTGGATGTCGTTCTGGTGGCAAACAAACTGGACGAGTATCGAATCCAGCTTGCACCGGAAAAAATCATTTCCACGATGCGAGACCAGGGCAAGGCTGAGGAAGCGTTTGTATTGCTCCAGGATATTCTGCTCACCAGGCCTTCTTATGAGTTGTTGCTGCTGGGTGGAAAAATGGCGTGGGAAGATCTGCAGCGTCCTTTGGAGGCCATCGATCTGCTTGAGAACGCCATCAATGAACAGCGCGGAATTCCCGATGCTTACGATGCCCAGTTCGATGTCATCGCATCGAGTGTGGGACTGCATAAGGAACAGCTGCTCGGACAGCTCGATAATCGTATTCAGAGGGATTTTCTCGCCCTGACTGTCAACCGGCAACTGGAACTGGAGAGAGACCTGGCCAGGTATTATATGGCCAGGGGCAAAAACCTCGATGCCGCCCATTTCATCTATCCGCGGATCATGCAGGGGGACAAATTCATCTGGTGGAAATTCCCCCTCGTTCTGGATTATATCGAAGCCTTGATCTGCCTCAAGGAACGGGAAAATGCAGCGCAGATGATTGCCTTGATGAAAGAAAAGCTCCGTCTTGTCAGAGAGAACCAGTCGGTCCCGATTGACGAAATACACGCCCATGGCTCGCGGCTTTCAGACCTGGAAACGTTTTTGCTCACAGTGAAATAAGTGGATTTTTAGTGATAGGAGGGTGCATGAAAATCTGTAAGGTTGGCATCATTGGAAAAGTGATCCCTGCTCTGGGCTTATTGACCTTGTTTCTGGGGCTTCTGCCGTTGATGATGCCGGACCTCACCTGCGCGCAAACCGCCGAACGCACTTTTTCGTCCGCCGGGAATACCACGGCGACAGCAGACAGCATTGTTTGTCCGTACTGCAAAAAAACGATTCCACGCACGGACTTGCCACGCCACGACCAGACCCAGGTACTGCCGCCCCGGGGCGGTGACGCCCGCGAAGAAGCTCCTTCACAGCCAATGACCACGGCGAAAAGCGATCAGACGATGTTATTTGTGGTCATTGGGATTTGTGTGTTCATTATTGCCGCACTTCTGGCCTACTTGTTCCTGCTGCAGCCTGCCAAAAAGCGCAAGCCTCTGCTCGAAGCTGTGAAGATCGTCGAAGCGGACACGGAGAGCGAGTTTCCATTGGCGGATGAAAAGCTGACCCAGGCATTGACAGCGGGTCTGAAAAAATCAGACATCGCGGTCGCCCGCTTTTTGCAGGCCTATGTTCGCGCCCGGCTCGGGAAATTTCCGGAGGCTGACGCCGCAATCACGGAACTGCGCAACCTCGGTGAACTCGACAGTGAATCGGCTTATCTCGACATGTGGATTCAGCTGCAGTTGGAGAATTACGAGAACATTGAAAAAATATACAACCAGTACGGTTCGAAATGGGATGACCTGCTCGATGCCAAAATGATCATGGGAATCGCCTGCCTCGAACTGGGCAAGAAGCGCTGGGATCAGAGCGAGATTGAGATGGCGGTCTATTATTTCAACCAGCTGCAGAATCTGGACGTACTGCATGAATACATCCCCAAGCACATCGATAATCATCAAGTCGTACTGGGGATCATGGATCTATTTGACAAGAATATGGATGAAGCGCGGCGTCATTTCAGCGGCGCCATCACCACCGCTAAAAATGAAGGCAAAACAGATCTGCACGGTCGCATCGGCATGCTGCTCTGCGATTGGAAAGAGAGCGATTTTCCGGAAATTGACGATGAATTGGCCGGGCTGATTGAAGAGATCGAATCCACGGCCTCCAGCGAACCGGAAGAGACAGAAAAAGAGGGAGAGTTGGAGCCACATGATCCGCTGTTGCGGAATCTCCTGCTCTGGCATGCCATTTCCATGATTTATAGGCTTTTTGCGGCGCAGGAAAAATCAGGCCTGGCGGATGAAAAACAAGAAGCGCTCCAGGCTCGCCTGCAGAAGGTGATCGACGAAGATGCGCAGATGCCTGACCCTCATCTTCTCATGGGGCTGGTCATGTATTTTTTCAGTTATAGAAAGCTGCGCAAGGAAGCAGTGGCAAAATTGCAGGAGGCTATCGACCAGGGCATTAATGTCCCCGAAGTCCTGAGTCTGGTGGATCGTGAAAATAAACTCATGGAGCAGGAAGCCAAGGCGTTGGAACTCTTTCTCAATCTGGTCAAAAAATACCTCACCGATGAGACGGTCCCGGAAGCGTTGCAGGAAGAGTTGAAGAAGAGACTGCGCAAATATGCCCGATTCAAGGATTTCGAAGAGGGGCTGAAGGGAGAGCGCCGTGAAGAGGAAATCGCGCCTTCGATCAAAGATCTGCAGACGCGGGGGCAGCTGCTGCAGAAGCGCATCGATAATATCGTCAAACCCAAAGTGAGTTCAGCATCGGCTGAAGACGTCAAAAGCATCCAGGAACTGCTGGCCAGCCTGGAGAAATCAACCGCCAACCTCGAGTCCGAAACCAGGAACCTTGAAGTGACCGAACAAAAATTAATGGTGCGTACGGGCGAGTTTTTGTTCATGGAAGAGGAGAAAACCGGAGAAAGTGCTGCGTCTGAAGCCGTTCAAGAAGGTTAACCCTACTATTCCCGAAAGAGGGCTCTCTATGCCGCAACCCATATCGATTCATAAAAAGGCCTTGCTGGAAAAGCTGACACCGGTCACCTACAAAAAGGACACCAGGGTTGAAAGCTCTTATCTGAATAAAATCAACATGTCGGGTGCACTTTTGGCCATCACCGACATAACGCCGGAGCACGAATTTGCCCTGGTGCAATCTCTGGCCGAACATCTTTTACTGGATGTGCCCAAACCGGATGAAATTAACCTGGAAAATGAATAGAGGAAAAGACCATGGCTGTCAATTTCAGCAGGGATAACGGTCCAACTCTGATCAATGATTCCGATTTTCATAAAGACATACCCATCGAGGTGGAAGATATCCCGATAGATGTTCCCAAAGAGGAATTTGATTATCAGAAGAAATTGCAGGAAATGCTCAACAATGCCCAGCAACAGGGTGCGGAGAGCAGCGTTGATTTAAAAATCAGTGAAATTGATTTTGGCGAAAGCTTTGAGGGCCTTGTTCAACTCAATCGCGTCGAAGAACTCTTGGCACAGGCCAAGGCGCTTATCAATGACAAGAAATTTTCAGAGGCCATCGATCCCCTGGACGAAATCCTGGTCATCGATGCGAATGTCCATGAAGCGGTTTACCTCAAAGGCCACTGCCTGGCCGGTCTGGGCGAATTTTATCAAGCTTTGGAGATCATTTTCCCTCTGCGGGCAGTCAATCTCTCCCATCAACTGCCGGCTCTGATAGAAAACCTGCGCACCACGATCCGCAATGGGCTGTTTCTACATGTTCTGCTCATCAGCGTCGCCGATGAACAGGGGGGACAGAACGGCATGTTGATTGATTATATGGAGCGTCTCATCAGCCTGGATCCGGAGATGGGGCTTTACTATTTTCTCCTTTCGGGCGGGTTGATGCGGCGCGGCAGAGGAGATGATGCCCTGCTGGTGCTGGACGATGGCCTGCGCATGGATGCCACAGGCATGACCGACCTGCTCTCCGGTTTTCGTTTTCAGATTCAACAGGCGGTCATGGGCGAAAAATTGCAGCCGGCCGTGGCCGCTTTCAAGAAAGGACATTACCGCCAGGCACGCAACGCCCTTAAACCCGTGATGGAGCGCTTTAGAAATAATGAGATGGTAGCTGTTTTTGATGAATATTTAAAAGTGCTGGATCCGGGTCTGCTTGGATTCATTTCGAAAAAACACGATGAACTTCCGCCGCTCCTGGGAGATGAGGATGCTGTGCAGAGTCTGTTCCAGCTGATCGTCAAGGAAGAGATCGATCTCGCCATGCAGTGGCTCGAGTCCGGGCGGCCCGATGCTTCCATCGCCATGCTGCTGCAAGGACGGGCTTATACGCCCCGTTATCCTCTGATTAATTTTATGCTCGGCAGCCTCATCTACCGCTTCTCGGAACATTTGCTCACCAGCGGGCAAAAAAATATCGATCAGACGTATGATCTGGTCCGGCAAGCGCAGGTGTATGCAAAACTGGGTGCGCTGGACGAAAGCAACGAAGAAGCCCCGAGATTGCTCAACGCCATTGGCCAACTCCTGCAAGTGCTGGATGCGTTACGCCAGGCACTCCGGCGCAGAAATGAAGAAATTCAAATCGGCAACCGTCTCATCGGTGAATTTCAGGAAATCATGAATGAGGCCCAGGGTGGCATCAAAAGTGCCCAACATCTCGACTCTTTGGCCAGCCGGCTGGTGCGGCTCAATGGCGACCTGCAGGATGTGCTGCCAGACATCACCCAGGAGGATATCAAGCAACCTCTGGATCAGCTGAACGAGGCCATACAGCGGAATTTGGGCGAAGTAGACAACATTCGCGAACAAATCGCCCAGTCCCACGACGTCGAGACAGTCAATTCTCATTATAATACCTTCAAGACCATGATGGATGCCCTGAATTCGGGAAATGTCAAAATCACAACCCGGGAGCAACTCAAAGGCCTGATTTCGACGTTTGAATTCATGAAAGATTCTGTGGAAAGAGACCGGCAGAAGGTGACCAGTCGTGAGGCTCGTGAGGCATTGGATAATTTGCTGCCAGCTATTCAAAATGTCATTAACCAGTTGAACGGTTATTAGCCGTGAATTTGTGTCATGACCTTAACACCGAGCGGATCAAGAGGATGGGATGAAACAGCAGGCCTACGACATTTTCATCAGTTATGCGCGTGAAGACGCCGCCTGGGTTGAAGCGAATCTTTACAAACCCCTGCTCGCCTGTCAGACGGCGGACAAACGCCGGCCGGTGATCTTTTACGATGTATCGGAGGATGGTGTGATACAGGGGCAGAGCTTTGTCGATGCGCTCGCCGAAGCCATTCAAAACAGCCCCAAAGTCATTCCCGTCTATTCAAAAATTTATTTTAAAAAGTCAATGGCCGCCTGGGAACTCAAGAAGGTCTTTCAGCTGGATGCAGGCGGTCAAAAAGGTAAAATCAATCCCATTCTGATCGAACCCGGTGCTGTCGAGGATATCCCGTTCTATATCAATGATATTCAGTATCTCGATGTCACGACGCAATCGGACTGGTTCAGCCGGCTGGTGAAAAACCTCGATCTGACCCCTCAACCGGAGCAAAAATCGACACGGCTGGATTTTCTCAATCAGCCGCAGAACATCACCGTAAATCATACGTTGCCCCCCATCGTCATTGCCATTAAAGATGACAATGGCATCAAAGGCGTTGATGATCTGATCACCTTGTCGGCGGAACCCGGTGAGCTGCTTGGCACGCTCTCACTGGAAGCGAGTAAAGGCAAGGCCGCATTTGTGGATCTCTCTTTCGGCAGCGCAGTCACTTCAACGCGGCTCGTCGCCAGATCCGAAGGGCACCAGGATGCCATGAGTCAGAGTTTTGCGGTGATCAGTCTGCAGCAGGAAGCCATGCCCATCAAAGAGAAATTCCGCGTCGAAGATAAGCCTGTGCATCTGCCCTTACCCGCTGACGAGATATTCTTTTTTGCATCCGATCTCTCGCTGGCACTCATGGCGGGAGAGCGGCTGCACTTGTTCAGAGTCAACGGGGAAAAAGTAACCGAGTTCAATTCTTTACGCAAAATAAAGATCGTGCAAGGCAGCCGTGATTACGTGGCCTTGGCTGATTGGTACGGCGATGTCGTCGTTGTTGAAGCGAATGGCCAGATAACGCCGCATTCACTCGGTGCAAACCGGATGGGTTTTTGCATACCGGGTGATATGATAGCCAGCAGGGAGGAACTCTGGATCGGATTTTGGAATGGCGAGGTCTACCGTATTGTGATGGGCAAAGCACCTGAGCTGGTGTTTGTCCATCCGGCCGGAATTCAAAAGCTTGCGTTGCATGATAATAACCTTTTCCTGATTGATCAAAAGGGCGCTTTATGTCAATATCAGGGTGACAAGTTGGTCCAATCCCACAGAATCGAGTCCGAGGTATTGCTCTGCAGGCCTGGAAAGCAGGGTTTGATAGCCATCAGTGAAAAAAAGCTTTACCTGTTGCGGCCTCATCAATCGCAACTTCTTGATGAAAAACTGCCATTTGATTGTGCTTCCGCGGCATTCGCCAGCGGTGAGCATTTGTATGTGATGGATGCTTCAGGGAAAGGTTTTGTCTATAATCACGATTTTGCGATTGTCTCGCGTTTCCATACGAAGCAGGGTGCTCTTCCTGTCTCTTATGATCAAAAAGGCCTCTACTGTATTTTCCGCTATCCAGATGGCGCCCGCACGCTGATGGTCAACCAGCGCATCGTCCTGAGCCATCTCAATGGTCCCTTCGCGGTGTCACCATCCGGTAAATATTTTGCATCAGGTGACACCACAGGCGTTACCATTTTTGACGAAAAGACACTGCTCACGCAATTTGAAGGGGATGGCAATGACCCGGCACCTGCTTTGTGATCGTAAAACCCTGTTGTATAAAATCGAAACGCTGAACAAACTGGGCAAGGCGGAGCGAAATTCGCCGGAGGTGCAGGAGGCGCTTGCTGAAGCGCATTTCCGCTATGCCGTGCATGCTGATACCCCTTTCCATGAGGCACTGGCTTCTCTTGCGTGGGCCTGCAAAATCGACGGCACCAATCCCAAATATGCATACCATCTTGGCCGGCTTCATTTTATCCATGGCCAGTTCGAGTCAGCCGGGACATGGCTGCGTTCGGCAGCACAATTATGTCCGACCAGCCATCGCATCTGGACGCATATCAGCATGTTGCAACGGGAGCTGAATGCGATCTATGCCGGCAATAGCAAATACGAACCGGATGCGCTGAAAGTTCGCGCGGAGCGCATCGTTGAAAAAATCCGCAATGGCCAGGACCAATTCGAAGCGGATTTGTTCAATTATTCTCCGCCGATCAGCCGGGCCTACCTCGAAGAAAAAGCCCGCAAGGAGCGGGAATCACAAAAATCGCCTAAAGCGGACAACAATGCATTACTCAGCGAAACTGCGCTGACCATCGAGTACGCTGAACGGCTGCTCGATAAAGGCCGCTGCCGCTGGAGCGGGGTTATCGATCAGGAAATGGAAATCGCGTTGGAAGACAGCAGCAGCGAACGCAATCGCGATAAACTCATACCTCTGTTCAACGCCTTGATCGAACGCACTGCGGCCAAACCGGACAGGAGTTCTGCACTTGCGGTTCTGGGCATTGACTGGATGCTCCTGGGGTATCCTCCGCCGTTCATCGGCCGCCTCCTGGAAGGATTTCCGGAATATGCGGCGCAACCCTCTTTCAAACTCGTGCACGCCGTTCTGGATTTGTACAAGACGCCGGAAGATGTACTGCCTGGTGCTCTGGCCAAGGCGCTGGAAAACGATGAAATTCCCCCTCTGATCGGCGCCATAATCCATCGCCAACGCTTGCTGTGGCGGCCCCTCGAATTTAATTATCTGGTTTCCTATCGCGCGGCGCGGGCCTTTTTGCGGTTGCAGGGCGGTGGTGGGAAAAAAGACGAGGAACCGGATCTTGACTCTGAAACACTTACGCATCTCAAAAATGCGCGGAATATCCTCAAATTACTGCAATCCAAAGCGCCCGAAGCCATGAAGGATAGCCAGGGCCCGCAAGAGATCGCCACCCTGGATGGTGAGAGTGCCGCGGCCACCCTGCAGCAGTATGAGGAGGCCGGGGAGGCGGTACGCTCCTTTTCAGCCGCTGCGTACAAATATCTCAAGGATGGGATTGAACCAGGGCTCAAGGCAGAGGTGATACAAACCAGCGGCCCGCAGGCAAGTGCAGACTTAAAAGTACTCGATGCCATCGTACAGGCACTTGAGCAGGTGGCTGATCGCGGTTTGAAACGCATCGAAAAATATCAACTACAGGTCAAGGGCATTGATCCCAAAGATTCGCCTGAAAACCTCGGCCCCAGATTGGAAAAGTGCCGTAACGATTTTGTGGAGGTCGCCAAAACCGGCAATTTTAAAAAAGTTATGAAACGGTTGCAGGCGCAGGCGGCGGCCTCCGGTCTGGAAGCCAATGGCAAGAGTCTTGAGCCAGGTGAAGGCATCCATGCCATTTTGCGGGACATACGCGCCATTTTTTCCGGGGATGGCGAGCCGGTGGAAACACTGCCAGCGGAGGCCTGCGACGGGGAAAGCGCGGCTGTCACCGCTGCTCCTGCCGCTGATGATGTACAAGAGAATAGCGGCGATACCATGGATCAGCTCGCCCAAACGCTCGCTGCAGTCGATGATACCATCACAGAGTTGTTCGCCGCCGCCAAAGCCACTTTTGCCCAATACCCGCCCGGCGTGCGACAGCTCTATCCCATACGACTTTTGGCACAGATGGTCGCTGGCCGGGAAGCGGAAACGCTGTACCGGATGGGCCAGCGCAAGAAAGCGCGGTCGATCTGGAACAATATCCTGCAACAGGACCGGCTGAATCTCGGTGTTTTGAAGAATATTGCAATCTGCGACAGCCAGGATCCCGATATCGGTGCTGGTTTGCGAGCGTGGCAATCCTATTGCGATATGCTCTATTATCGCGCCATCATTGCCGGTGATCCCGGCCATCTCGCCAAAGAGCGGGCGGATTTCCATCGGGATTTTGCCAACGCCTACGCGCCAGCCTATCTGGAAGGCAAACTCGATGGCGAATGGCGGGGCAGGATCACCGATGAGTCCGTCATTTCCTTTTTCAAAAGTCCGGGGCGCATTGCCAGCTATTTCGAACACAAGCTGCTGGAGATATTCAACCGCAAGTTGATGGTGGCCAATCCGTCACTGGTTCTGGGCGTGGAACGCTCAGATACCAGGGAGAGGAGAGAGCATGCGCAGCTGGTTCTGGAAAAATTCACCGAAGAAGTGCTGGCCGTTTTGTCTCCCGAACTTTCGCACGCGTTTGCCAGGCTGTGCAAGACGCATTTCCAGCGAGCACTGGATTATTCCATACGGGTCGAAAAGTTGACACTCAAGAGTGACCCCAACTATGATAAGGAGTATCCTGTGCAATTGCAGTGGGTCACCGATATCTGTCACCTCATTTTCAAATTTATTGTTCTCATCCATTCCGAAGAATCGGTCGCCCATGCGGCAGCCAATTACGCCTTGATCGAACAATTGGAAAGACTCACGGCAATACCTGCGGATCTCAGCGAAAAAATGCTCACCTCGGCGGCGCTTTCCCTGCAAACACACACACCCGAAGCGCTCTACGAAACCTTCACGAATCTCAAAAAAACCCTGTTGCGCCTGGCATTAAAAAATATGTTCACCATTGAAGAGTCCGAAATCATGAAACGCCGCCGGGCGCCATATCAGCTGGTTATCGAACACTGGGTGGAACGGCCATTGATGGAAGATTATTTGCTGTATCTCGATGATCCGCAGGATGGCTATTCCGAGGTGATCCGGGCAGCATTGGAGGGTAAAGGCGATCCGGCTGCCGCAGAGGCAGAACTGGCGGTATGGTGCACTTTTTTTCCTCGTTCCACTGGACCGGCTCGATGGCGGGCGCATCTGCTCATGTCGCTGCAGCGCGGCGAAGAGGCCATCGAGGTGCTCAACAAGGCCAGAGAAGACGGCTTTTATGACAAGGGCCGGGAGGAGTGTGACAACATGCTCGGCACATTAAATGTGCAGGATGGATTGAGTAAAAAGGATTTCGCAGCATCTCTGGCCGCTGTCAAAAAAGTCATGCTCAAGGATACCAGCAAGCCGGAGCAATATCAGCAACTGAGCGGTATCTATATGCAATGGATTCAGGCAGAGCCCGGGACAGCGGCAGATTTGGAGATGCGGATTCAGGCTGATTTTGACTGGTGGCTGGAACAGGTGGGTGCTTCGCTGAGCGATGAGATGCGGCAGGATATCATCAATGATCGGCGGCGCTTGCAGGTGCGTGCGGCATTGGCGCCATATGGTGAATTGAATGATGCCGCACCCTGGCAGGAGATCGTTACAGAAATGGATCGATTGATCGAAATAGATTTGGATCACCTGGAAGCGATCTATATGGCCATGGTGGGGCATTACCGCCTGGCGGCGCAAGCGGCGAGCCGGGGGGATGCCTCTGTGGCAAAAGAGCAGTTGCGTAGCGCCGGGCTATGGGCGGAACGCATTTTGGCGGCATCACAGGATAAAAACCAGCTTGATTTTGCGCGCAGCATCAAAGAACAAATGGGAAAGATGGGGTTGTAACCCAGGCTGTTTTTGGGAACGCCGGGCCAAACTCGGTGTTTGTTTTCAATATCTGGCCGCGAACGCTGCAAGGCTCTTACAGGGTGGCATTTTCAGGAACTGACCGCGGATGCTATAAGGCCCTTTCAGGGTGATATTCCAATATAATGCTCGATGTCCTGTTGAAGGTATTTTTAGTCGACGCGGTGTGATACATGTTTGCCCGGGGAATTTTTTCCCGGACAGAATCCGTGCGTCCTTTTACCGCGAACGAGATTACTTGACCCATAATGAATCCCAGGTCCGCCATGACAGATGCGCGAACCCGGGATTCATCCATTATGGGGATTAACGTATTAAGACCATTTTTCGCATCTCCCTGCATCGATACCCGCTGCCCTCTGCCACGACCACTGCATAGTATACACCAGTGGACAAGACCATCCCGTTGAGATCGCAGCCATCCCAATGGACGACCTGCGAGCCGGGCGCCATGTCCCGCATTTCGCTCCGGAATACCTCTTTGCCGAGAACATCGAATACGGTAAGGGTTACCTGGCTTTTCTCAGGCAGTATCATCGGTAATTGGGTGCCACTGTTGAACGGATTGGGGAAATTGCTGCCGAGTTTGAACGTCAATGGCTGTTCAGCCATCTCATCGAGTCCAGTGCCCAGATCGAGGACTATCTTGACAGAAGCTGTATCACTGTAACCGTTCGGATCGGTGACCCTGAATCGTACCTTGTAGGCAGCCTCCACGGGCCCCGCTTTTGTGAAGGTCAGTTTGCAACGGTGTGTTGTCGGATCAATATGGGCTTGCAGATCCACGGTTTCCTCGATGCCGAATTTGGCGAGAGATCGTTGCCGGCTGGTGATGGCCTCGAACGATAATTTTTCCAGGAGCGGTGGCAGATTGCGATTTTTGGACAGCGATTTCAGCCGCGGCGATTGATTCAGGAGTGCGGGGGGAGCCATCTGAGCACGGCCAATTGCAGGAAAAACCTCAACCTGCCAGGTCAATTGATCAAAGCTATTATCTTCATCCGCGCCAATGCGGTTCAGATCGATGACATATTCTCGAGTCCGCATCCTGATTTGATCGGGCAGGGTTTCTATCCTGGGCGGCCGTGCACCCCGCTGCGTGCGCGCAGCATCGATAACGGCATTGCCCTGGTCATACATGGCCGTGGGTGTCTGGATTTCCGGAAACGCATCATAATGCTGAATTTCTGCCAGCCACGCTTCCCAGACGCCCGGATGACTGGATCTGCAATAGCGGAAAAAGGATGCGAGCTGCATAAAACGAAGATTATTATCCCATACGGCGGGATTGATAGGCCGCAAAAGATCCGTCCGTGATGAGATGTCCTTGCTTATTTCCTCCAGATGCTCCACCTGGTAGGCATCCATGAAGACCAGAACGGGCACCAGCATGTATTCATAGAGCGAGAGGGGGGTGTAGAGGGAAAGCTCCTGACGCCGAGCGGCGTCGTCCGGCAGGGCTAGAATAGTCTCGATGGTCCCCGTAAAGGCTTTAAAATACTCGTCCTCATAGATATGGAGCATGGCCAGGATTCTGTCCATTATCCAGTCATCGACACTCAAGGCGGGATTGGAGGCAAGCGCGTTGCTGTATTCCTGATCAAGAGCCGCCTCGATGGAATCGGTCGCGGTGGTTTTATCGTAATCGGGCCGGTCCTTCTTGAAACGCCAGAAATAGTAGTACGGCGTCGCCGTTATCGACAGTGAATCCCCTTGCGGTTTGAAGGTACTGTTGTTGAGATAGTCGCACACAATCCAGGAACGGTGCTTCTGATCCAGTGCGTTGATTTGATCCGTCCAGTAATCCTGAAAGAGATTAAAAGCATTGCCGTTGCGTGATACATCGGGGGGGATTTCCCCGGCACCGAGCAGATATTGCCCGTCCTCCTGGGGCAGCTCTGCGGAGTGACTGTAGAGGATGAGGATATCCATCTCGTACATTCGTAGTCCCATCAGGGTATTGAAGAGATCAGGATGATAATTCATGATTCGGCCTTCCTGATCCAGGATGGTGTCCATAAATCCGGTTTCCACCAATCCACCGAACAGGGTAAAGACCGAGTTGGTTTCCGAATTGGCATAATGGGCGGTGGGGAGAAACTGCCAGTCATAGAGATGGTTTTTCATCTCCCGCCCATTGAGGATGATTTGCAGACGTTGGCCGTCGGGACTGGCCGGCAGATAATGCAGTTGCAGATTCTGCACGGAGAATCCTGCTGCTGGCAGCGACTGGTTCAGATAAGCGATACCGCCGACCTCGACCACCTGGGCCGGGGTGAATTGCAGATCATGCAAGCGGATGGTATTGCGTAACGGCTCGGGCTCCGGGCCGATGATGCTCTGGTTGCCGTGTATTTGCCAGGCCGTCAGAACGAACAGCATGGTGATGAGAACTGCTGCGACGATCACCTTGTAGAGATGTTTACCCGCCATAACTGCCTCCGTTGTCTAATCAGAACCGCATTTTTTTATTGTACAAGCTGCGAGTAATAATCGTCGAAATGGCCGCAGCGTTCGTAATCGTGTTGTGCCAGGGCTTCCTGGCCCAGCAGATAGTGGGCATAACCGCTATAATAAAAGTAGGCGGCGGAATTGGCAGGCAGGAATTTCTTGTTCTCCAGAAATGACCGGCAGATTTTTTCGCACTCGTTCGCGTGGTTGCGAAGTTGCTGGAACTGAGCAAAGCGCAGAAGGGTGTAGGGATCAATCGCTGGATGCGGCAGCAGCTTGTTTTTATAGATGGATTCCGCCAGCTCAAAGTCGCCTGTGTCCCAATAGTGATTTGCCAACCGGTTGTAGAGATAGATGTGATGAGCGGCGTTTTTGTCAGCCAGCAGGTGAATGCCATGCAAAAGCACACTCAATGCAGCTGATTTTTTTCCCTCTTCCATAAGGAGGTTATAGTGCCGTGTAAAGGTCGTGAGATCGGCCAAACCCGTATTTTCCAGGAGTGCAAATTTGGCGGCGGCTTCATCTCTGCGGCCGGATTGCTGCAGAAGGATCGCCTGCGTGTTTATGATTTTACAGCGTTCGTCGACATAACGCTCGTCTTTATATAACGCATCATCCAGCTGGAGGATGCGAATGACCAGCTTCTGCGGGACCTCGCGTTCCAGAGCGATGAAACTGACCGCATAATTCAGCACCTCATCGAGATTCTGATTTTCGGGACATAGCTCATAAGAACGTTTGAAATATTCATGAGATTTGAGATACTCTTTGCGATGGAAATAGATGCTGCCCAATCCACCATAGGCATTCTCACTGTTTGGCTTCACTTTTTCTGCCTCACGAAGGCTTTTCTCCGCTTCATCCCATAAATCCAGTGAACGCTCGCAAACGGACTTGACGATCCAGGGATAGAAAAATGTTTGCCCGGGTATCCAGTAGCGGGCAAGAGCGATGAAAAGCGAGATAATTTCGTACGCTTCGGTTATTTCCCCTGCTTGAAATTTGCGGTTAAAATGAGTGAGCATCATCATGAGTTGTATATGGACCGAGCGGCTGTGCTTCAATGCCATCGCTTCATCACGGAAAAGCTTCCAGAAGGGTAATCGCGGGTGAGGATCAATGATGGGCTGGTAAGGCTTGCCGAGGTTTTCACAAAAAAGTGCCAATGCTTGCTGGAATTGGATCAGATCGGATACATCAAGGTTTATATGCTTGATTTCACTGAGTTTATTAAAGGGTGAAGGCCAGGATGTGATCTCTTTTTCCGCCATAATGAGAGGCAATATTCGGTTTTGCTGCAAGAATCCCTGATTGATGGCATATTCCAGCTCCAATTTGACGAATTGACCGGAGGTTGGGCTCATACTGTTGGGACTCAGCAGGATTACAAAATAGTCGGCTTTGTCAATTTGCGCCAGCATTTTCCCGGGAAGATTTTTGCCGATCTCGATGGCCTCCACCTGATCGGAATAATCCCAAAAGTCGAATTCCTGCAATTTTAATCCGGACATGAGTTCCCGAACTGCAGCGTTATCTTGCGAAGAGAAGCTGATGAAGAGATACATCGATGCATTTCCTTTTTATACATTCACGGCTGATAGTTCAGATAGTTTTTAAGGGCATGGGACAGAATCGCTGTTTTTGATTTTGGATATAATACCGTAGGTGTAGCCGCCTGTGGTGATGCGGCAAGGAGCTTTATTTGCTGCAGGAAGGCATCCCATTGCGATGGATTTTTTTCTTTGCAAAAGCGGAAAAATGCCGCCCAATGCATGGTGGCTTCTGTAGCATCCCAGACCGCAGGATTGGCGCTGCGGAGCAGAATGGGATCGTCCGAAAATTCATCGCTGTAGGCCCAGAGGGG
>CAUJEL010000061.1 GCA_963169875.1 Candidatus Zhuqueibacterota bacterium | reverse complement strand
GCTCTGACCTGAGAAAAGGCCATGCCGCTCAGCACCAGAATTGCCAGAACCACAATGGTTACTCTTGAAAAAAGTTTCATGCTTGCCTCCTGATACAATTGATAAATGGGTGAGACAACCTGTAATAAAGGGATACTGCTGTGTGGCATGAGCAGCCACTATGCAAAAAGTGTCACCTCCTTCCCTTGTTTATTTTTGTTGAAGCGGAACTTTTATGGCACTGCAAGCCGGGAAGCCGTGCTTCTCAAATTTGCCCGTGCAGGGCCACTGATTCCCGTTCGATGAGCCGCGTCGGCACCAGGGTGGTCACCGGCTGCTCGATTTCATGATTGAGAACTTTGAAGAGAGAACGCACCGCGATCGATCCCATTTGC
The DNA here is from genome assembly GCA_963169875.1 of Candidatus Zhuqueibacterota bacterium. Classification (GTDB taxonomy): domain Bacteria; phylum Zhuqueibacterota; class Zhuqueibacteria; order Residuimicrobiales; family Residuimicrobiaceae; genus UBA2214. The sequence continues at coordinate 20,046 of CAUJEL010000061.1, read as the reverse complement.
TCCTTGTACACGCGTACCGTTGTCAAAGGCGGTGAGATCATTTTTCCCAATTCGATGTCATCGAAACCCACAACGCTGACATCATCGGGAATTTGCAGCTGCAGTTCCTGAATGGCCTTGTAACCATAGATTGCATTGATATCGTTGGCGGCGAAAACGGCTGTTGGCGGATGGGGCAGCGCCAGCAGTGCCCGGACATGATCATACCCCTTCTCCAGACCGCCGGTTTGCACCAGGGCCTGTTCGAAGGGAATCCGGTAAAATTCCAGCGCCTTGAGATAGCCATCGTAACGCTGGCGGAAACTCAGGCGATCGAGATCGCCTGAGATGAAGGCGATGCGGCGATGGCCGTGCTGAATCAGATATTGAATGGCCTCGAAGGCGCCGTGTTCATTATCGATGAGGACTTGGCAAAAGGTGCTCGTGGTGATCTTGGGATCCACCAGCACGGTCGGGATTTCCAGGAAAGAGAGCTGATCCATGAAATTCTGATTGAGCACGCCGACCAGAATGAGACCATCCACCTGGCGTTCACGGATCATTTTGGGCATGTCGCCTGTATAAATTTCAGGGAGCAGATGCAGGACGAGGTTATAGTTATTGACCGCCAGTTCGGCTTCGATGCCTTCGAGGACGCGGGAGTAGAAAGGATTAAGTGAGAGGGGCAGGCTTTCGCGGCAAAATATGACGCCGAGGTTTTCGGTGATTCTTTTTTTGAGGCCTTTACCGAGCGCATTGGGATAAAAGTTATGCGCCTTGGCGATTTCGATGATTTTTTTGCGCGTATCCTCGGCCACATCGGGTTTGCCGTTGAGGGCTTTGGAGACGGTGGAGACTGAGCAGTGGGCTGCTTCGGCGATACGTTTGATGGTGATCACACCAACTCCGTATGTTTGGTTGATTAAGGGCTTCGAAATCGTTTTCGAAAGACATTAAAAAGATACATTTTTTCTCCTTTTTTGTCAAGTAATATTTCGAAAGTTTTGCACAATTTTCGAAAGATATTATTGCAGATTGCTATTTATAGTTGATTATAATAGCTTTATAATATATTATCTAAGTTATTGTTTTCGAAATCGTTTTCGAGGTTTGGCGATTTTTTAGTCTTTTTGCAACGAAATTACTCTGTTTTTTTCTGCGCTGCAAAAAAAAGCCCTCTCGCGCAGGAGGAAAGGGCTCGTTCTGTATTTGCCGGTTCTGTTCATAAACCGCCGAGGGCGCAGAGGTCGCCAGGCTGTTGTTCATGGAGGTAGCAAAATAGAAAAGGCCCTCTCGCAAAGCGCAAAAATGCGGATCGACGAATATCGTCGACACGCATCTTAACTCTGTTTTCGGCCCTCTGTGGGACGTCCATCCGGGCGCCGCTGACACCAGATGGGAACCTCGCCAGGGTGATAAGAAGAGCCGGGCCAAGATGAGCTCTTCTTATCACCACCTTCGGCCAGCGCAGGCAGTGGAGTCGCTCACGTCCTGCTCTGGGTACAGCGGTCCACCAGATATAAAATCGATCTAAAGGGTATGCCGCTGTACTCGGAAAGTCCGATCTCGCAGGTGCGGCTGGTGCTGTAGCCTTCGCGGCAGCCTTCAGGAACCTGCCCGCGCAGATGGCGCAAGCCGTGCGCATTGAGCTCCGGAAAGGAAAAACCGCGATCCCCGGCAAATCCGCAGCAGTTGTTGTCCGCCATCACCACCTGCCTGGCACATAAATGAGCGAGCTCCATAAACGCTTCTTCGAGCCCCATCTTCTTGGCGCTGCACACGGCATGAATGAGGATGGGATCCTCCTGCGGTGTAAATTGCAGCCGCGGCGCGAGAAATTCCAGGGTGAAAGCGATGGGCTCATACAATTTGATGCGTTTATCCAGGGTTTCTTTCATGCGATAGAGGCAGGGACTCATGTCCGCGAGAACCGGATAGCGGCCCTGTTCCGAGGCGGCCCACAGCGCCTCGCCCAGTTCCGCTGCCTTGCGGTCGCCCGCCTCCTTGAAGCCTTTGCTCGCAAAGGCCATGCCGCAGCACAACTCGTGCAGCGGCTGCGGGTGGATGATATCGAATCCCGCTTTGTGCAACAGCCGTTCTGTGAGGTGCGGCAAATCCATGGCATCCGGTTCACCTTTGGCTGGTCCCATGGCGCGGGTGATGCAGGATGGAAAATAGACCACTTTGGGCGCGCCGGAAGCCGCAGGGCTGCCCGCGCGAATTTTGCGGCTGCCGCGTGGCATGTGCGGCGTCCATTGCGGAATCCGGTCCCCGCTCAATTTGCGCATTCCAACGGCAATATTTTTCAGCAGGGCCGTATGCAGCACGGTATGTGCGGCATCTACCAGATTGAGCCCAAAGCGCGCTCCTGCGGTCACAGCAGCCATATGATCCGCCAGGAATCCTGCCACCCTGCGCGCCAGCGGTGTGGCGCGCTGATGGCGCAGATCCTTGATCATCTTGCCCGTATCGATCTCCACCGGACAGCCCAGGGAGCACAGGCCATCGGTGGCGCAGGTCTGGTCGCCCAAGTATTCAAAGGCGTCGCGCAGCTGCGCCAGCCGGTGCGGCTCTTCCCCGGAATGCGCCAGCCGGGAAATCTCGCGCCAGGCGACGATGCGCTGCCGCGCCGACAGCGTCAATCCGTTGGAGACGCAGTGCGGCTCGCAAAAACCGCATTCGATGCATTTATCCACCAACTCATGCGCAATGGGCAGAGGTTTGAGATTTTTGAGGTGAATTTCCGAGTCATCATTCAAGATGACGCCCGGATTGAGAAGATGGTGCGGATCAAACAATCGCTTGACATCCCGCATGATGTTGACCGCTTCTTCTCCCCACTCCAGAGCGACATAGGGCGCCATATTGCGGCCGGTGCCATGTTCCGCCTTCAGGGAGCCGTCATAACGATCGACCACCAGGTGGGCCACATCCTCCATGAAAGCCCGGTAACGTGCCACTTCACGGTCGGTTTGAAAATCCTGGGTGAAAACAAAATGTAAATTCCCTTCGAGAGCATGGCCAAAAATAATGGTATCGCCATACTCATGCTTTTTGAACAGACTCTGCAGTTGCAGGGTTGCTTCGGCGAGCCTGGGCACGGGAAAAGCGACATCCTCAATGATGACGGTGGTGCCGCTGCGGCGCATGGCACCGACCGAGGGGAAGAGGCCTTTGCGAATTTTCCATAACCTGGTATATTCCGCAGGCACCTCAGTAAACTGTATGGGCATCAAAGTGGGGATATCGTGCAACGCCTGATGAATCGACGAGATGCGGTTCGTCAATGCATCCGGAGAGGCTGCCCGGGTTTCCACCAACAACGCAGCGGCCATTTCGGGCAGCGTCGCCAGATACTCAGGCATGCCCGGTTTTTTTTCCACCGATCGCAACGCAGCGCGATCCATGATCTCAACGGCATCTACAGGTGTTTGTTTCAGAATCGAAACCGCCCGGCACGCTGTTTCGATATCCGGAAAAATCATCAATGCGGAAGCCTTGTCGGCGTATTCAGGCACGGTTTGATAGGTGATCTCCGCAATAAATCCCAGGCTCCCCTCCGAGCCAATCAGCAAATGCTGCAGGATATCGATGGGATCCGCAAAATCCACCAGTGCGTTGAGACTGTACCCTGTCGTGTTCTTCATCCTGTACTTTTCACGGATGCGTTCTGCCAGCCTTGCATTGGTCAGGATGCGTTGGCGCAAGCGCCCGAGTTCATTCAATAAATCAGAATGGCTGTTATGAAAAGCCTGTACCGAATCAGGGCTGTTGCTATCCAATATCCCGCCATCAGCCAGAATCAGGCGCATCCCCCCAAGGGTTTTATAGCTGTTCTGCGCGGTTCCGCAACACATACCGCTGGCGTTGTTGGCCGCAATGCCTCCGATCATGGCTGCATCGATGGAAGCCGGATCAGGACCAATTTTTTTCCTCAAAGGCTGCAAGGCGCGATTCGCATGACACCCCAGCACGCCAGGTTGCAGCCGGATCGATGTCCCATCGGGCCCGATCGTGATGCCTTTCCAGCCCTGGTCGATGAGCACCAGCACCGAATCGCTGATAGCCTGGCCAGACAGACTGGTCCCGGCCGCACGAAAGGTCACAGGCAGGCTGAGGCTGGTGCACTGCCGCAGGATCGTTTGCACTTCGTCCTCATTTTCAGCACGAATCACCAGTTTGGGAATCAGCCGGTAAAAACTGGCATCGGTTCCCAGGGCGAGGAGGCGCAAGTCATCGTGAATGAGCCGCTCCGCGGGCATGCGGGCTGCCAACCGGTCGTAGAGTTGTTGATACTTTCCGTGGAGCATGGGGGCTTTCCTTATCTCAGCATTTTCCACAAATAGATATATTCCAGGGTGTTCATAAAGGCGCGCTGCGCATTGGTGCAGCCCGATCCATGTCCACCCTCCATATTCTCATAATAGAAAAAGGGATGTCCCATGCTCTCCATTTTCGCGGCCATTTTGCGCGCGTGCCCGGGATGCACACGGTCATCGCGCGTGGTGGTGGTGAACAAGGGCGTTGGATATTTCACATCCGCCCTGAGATTCTGGTAGGGAGAATATTTCTGGATATAAGCCCATTCCCCGGGGATATCGGGATTGCCGTATTCCGCCATCCAGCTGGCGCCGGCGAGCAGTTTATTGTAGCGGAACATATCCAGCAGGGGCACCTGGCACACCACGGCGTTGAAGAGATCCGGCCGCTGCGTCAGCATGACGCCGACCAGCAGTCCGCCGTTGCTGCCGCCCATGACGCCGAGATGGCGCGGCGAGGTAATTTTCCGTGCGATCAGATCCTCGGCGATGGCGATGAAATCATCATAGGCCCTTTGCCGGTTCTCCTTGAGGGCGGCCTGGTGCCATTTGGGGCCGAACTCGCCGCCACCGCGGATGTTGGCGAGCACATAAACGCCGCCCTTCTCCAGCCAGGCCACGCCGGCGCGATCGAGGTAATAGGGCGTTTCAGAAACCTCAAAGCCGCCGTAACCATATAATAGCGTCGGATTGGCGCCGTTGGCGGTCATATCCCTGGCATGCACAATGAAATAAGGTATTTTGGCTCCATCCCGGGAGACCGCTTCGTATTGACCGGTTTGATAGTTGTCGCCATCGTAAAAGGCTTTCAGGCTTCTGACCGGTTTGAACGATTTCCCCGCGTTGCTGCTGTAATACAGCGTGGCGGGATTGAGGAAACTGCTGTAGGTGAAAAAGAGACGATCGGAGCCCTCTTCCGTGGCGGTGACAGAGATCTGGCCGAAATCAGGGACGTCAATTCTTTCCCGCTGCCACTGCCCTCTAGCCCATTTAAAGCGATGTAACTCTTCGCGGACATTCCGAAGCATGGTTACAAGCACATAGTTTTTGCTATCCGTCACAGCGGATATGCTCGAACGTGCATCCGGCTCCAGAACGGCGGTGAATCCGCGATCGCCGCCCAGGAACTTGTCATAATCGATGGCATAGAGTCCACCCTGTTTGAGCGTGCGGCTGCCGAGGTTCCAGTCGCTTTTGAGCAGCAATAACAGCTGGTTTTTAAAAATAGTGGCAATTTCCGCATCTTCGGGAATCTCCAGCGGGATTTGCCGGCCCTTCTCCAGGGCGAAATAACGAGCGCGGTAAAAGCTTATGTGCCGCCCGAACAGGTGGTACTGGCGCTTTGGCGTGTTATAAACGCTGCCACGGACGCTCATGTCGGTGGGCTCTCCGGCGAAAACCGTCTCCGCTGCGCTCAGCGGCGTGCCGCGCCGCCAGATTTTGCAGATGCGCGGATAGCCGGACGTGGTCATGGAACCCTCACCAAAATCGCTGCCGATATACAGAGTGTTCAGGTCAATCCATGACACATTGTTTTTGGCCGAGGGGACGTAAAAGCCATCTTTGACAAACTGCCTGTTGACGGCATCGAATTCGCGAATTTCCACCGCATCGCTGCCGCCGCGGGACAAAGAGACCAGACAGCGTTTGAAATCGGGATAGAGAAACTGCGCCCCTTTGAAAACCCAGTTTTCATTCTCTTTTTTGCAGAGTTCGTCGATATCGAGCACCGGCTCCCAATCGGGATTGCCTTTGAGGTAGTCTTTGAGGGTTGTGCGGCGGTAGAGGCCGCGGACATGGGTTTGATCCTGCCAGAAATTATAGAGATATTTGCCGCGAATCGTGGGATATGGGATGCGCTCTTTGGCATTGAGGATGCTGAGAATTTCCTGGTTCAGCGTTGTAAATTCGGGCTCCTTTTCCAGAATCGACAGGGTGCGGCTATTCTGCGCCTTGACCCAAGCGATGGCTTTTTCTCCATCCACTGCCTCGAGCCAAAGAAATGGATCGCTGTTCTCCTGCGCAGCCGCACAGAAAGCCATCATAAAAGTAATCACAAAAAAAATCTTGAATTGCATAATTGTCTCCTGGAGATCATTCAATGACTCAGCGGCATCTTTGTGATGCTGCCAAAGTAAAAAAAAACCGCACAATAATCAAGGAAAAAGGATCGCAGAACCTGCACCTGCATAGTCATACTTAACGAAAATTCGCCGACCCTCGTTTTTTACCCTTGACACGCTTCATTTTATAATGTATCTTTAAGTGGCTCTCAGTGTGGAACAAAATGCCGGCCGCCCAATGGGGTGTCCGGCATTTTGATTTTAAGGGGGCAGCCTACTCCGGAATAATCACTCGTTTTTCGCTCTCATTGCCGTTGCGATCCACGGCGGTCAAAACGATGGCCGATATCTTGCGATCTTCAGCGGACAGCATTGCACCTTGAACATGTGCCGGGAAAATCTGGGTTTGCCAGCGTTCGCCCCGCTTGGTGTAGAGGCAATAAACAAACGGTTTCTCTTTACCGCGCGGCTGCCATACCAAACTGATATACCCGCCATTCACCACCGCGATGACCTGGGGCGGCGCGGGCGCCTTGTCATCCAGCCAGGGATAGGCTGGCATCAGCGCCGGCCGGGCATAGGGTCCCTGGAGCAGGGCTTTGAAGACGACGCTGTCCGGATTCATCAGTGAGCGCATGCTGAATTGAATGGTGCCCGGATCCGGCTGGATCATGGCGCGGGTGACCATGATCTGATTGACGATCTCGGTGGCCATATCGCGCACTTCCACCCCCGGCCGCAAATAGAGCCCGGGCCAGAGGTGGCGCTTTTTGTGGTTCTCCCCTTCCCACCAGCTCAAAATGATGGGGTAGCTGGTCTGCTGACTGGCGATGCTCCAGTATATCTGCGGCGTATAGTAATCGATCCAGCCTTTATTCAACCACAGCCGTGCATCCGCGTAGAGAATGGCATACTGGTCGAATCCGCCGCCCATGCCGGCCGGATAGCCGGGACGGTAGACACCGAAGGGGCTGATGCCGAACTTGACCCAGGGCTTTGTTTTTTTGATGCCCTTGTAGACGCGCTTGATAAAGCGGTTCACGGCATCGCGGCGCCAGTCATCGCGGCTGAGTGTCCCGCCGCTGCGTTGGTAAGCCAGCCAGGCGGCGTCATCAGGGAAATCCTGGCCGCGGTTGTATTCACGGTAGGGATAAAAATAATCATCAAAATGAATGCCGTCCACATCATAGCGTTTGACCACATCCATTACCACGGCACAGGAATGATCCTGCACTTGCTTGAGCGCCGGATCCAGCCAGTAATAGCCGGTGTCGGCCAGGGCGTGCACCCACTCAGGATGCGCCTTGATCACCGATTTAGCGGAGACCGGGCCGCGCATGGCGGGATGTCCGGCGCGGTAGGGATTGAACCAGGCGTGCAGTTCTATGCCGCGTTTGTGCGCTTCTTCGATCCAGAATGTGAGCGGATCATAGGAGGGCGCCTTGCCCTGCTCGCCGCTGAGATAGTAAGACCAGGGCTCCAGTTCAGAGGTGTACAAAGCATCCGCATGGGGCCGCACCTGCAACACCACGGCATTCATGTTGAGCGCCTGAACGCGGTCGAGAATGGCGATGGCCTCGCGCTGCTGCTGCGAATCCGGCAAGGCGGGCCGCGAAGGCCAGTCGATGTTGGCCACTGTGGCCACCCAGACGCCGCGCATCTCGCGCTGGAGGACGGGCGGTTCGTCAGCGGCAAACAGGGACACAATCCCCAGAAGCATGGAAACGGCAATCAATCGTTTTTGTTGCATAACGCACTCGAATTAGGTTGTGTAGGTAAGAGAGTTATTGGGTTCGTTAATATAATCCAATAAAAGGAAATGTTCAAGCAGGATGTCATCCTGCGCTTGATAAAGATCAATTCGGACGATTTGTTCATGCGCTTCAGGCGGCAGTGTCAATTTCCGCCCGCCCTGAAAAATGATTTCGATTGGTTTGTTGTTGCATATGCGCCTGTGATTTGCTAATATTGGGAAGGATGGATCAGATCATAAAAAGAGGCTTGGCATGAAAGCTGCCGTGTTGACCGGTATTGGAAAATTCTCGATGATCGATGTGCCCCCACCAAAGATGGTGCATGACACCGATGTGCTGGTGCGCATCAAACAGGTGGGGGTTTGCGGCTCGGATGTACATTATTATCAGTCCGGCCGCATCGGAACGCAAATCATCAGATTTCCATTCATCGTCGGTCATGAGGCGGCGGGCGTCGTCGAAGCCGTTGGTGAAAGGGTGAGCCGCGTCCGCCGCGGCGACAGAATCGCGATAGATCCCGCCTTCTCCTGCGGCAGCTGCGATCAATGTCTGGCCGGGCGCGAAAACACCTGCCGTAACCTGCTCTTTCTCGGCAATCCGGGGCAGCTGCCGGGATGTCTCTGCGAATACGTGGTGCTCAATGAACGCTCATGCTATCCCATACCGGATACGATGACATTCGACCAGGCGACGCTGTCCGAGCCGCTGGCAGTGGCTGTCTATGCGGTCAAACGGGCGCAGATTTCACCGGACGCTTATGTGGCTATTCTCGGCGCGGGCCCCATCGGACTCTCCGTCCTGCACGTCTTGCGCGCGAAACATCCGGGCACTATCTATATCACGGATAAGATCGAGGCGCGTTTGGCTTATGCGCGGCAGTTACAACCACACTGGTGCGGCAATCCGGATCAGATGAATGTGGTCGAGGAGATCACCCGGCTCCAACCGCTGCTGCTGGATGCGGCCTTTGAATGCAGCGGCAAGCCGGATGCGCTGGCCCAGGCCATTTCACTGCTAAAGCCGGGAGGCACCCTGGTGATTGTGGGTATTCCAGAAGAAGATGACATCTCATTGCCAGTCCACGAGCTGCGGCGCAAGGAAATCACCATCCTGAATATCCGCAGGCAGGCGCATTGCACCCAGCCTGCGCTCGATCTGCTGGCCCGGGGTGAGGTCAGGGTGGATGACATGGGGACGCATCATTTGCCGCTGGAAGAGACAGGGGCTGCTTTTGAGCTGGTGGCGGGTTATCGCGACGGTGTGATTAAGGCGATGATTGAACTCTGATCCATGGCACAAGCATGCATAAAATGTAATCCCCCCGGATGGCCTGGTCCATCCGGACGGTCTCAGCCTGCTTTTCGCTCAAAAACGGAACAAAATATAGCCTTTACAAAAAAAGCGTATGCATAAAAACAGGAATATCTCTGTGCCTTCCGCTGTATTAATGAGAGAAAATACAGAAGGAGTTTCACATGAAAAAACATTTATTTCTGTCATTGTCACTGATTATCATGGCATTTAATGCCAACACCTCAGCAGCAGTCGAGCGTGGAAATAATGATCCGGACAACAAAAGGCAAGAGGGGATAAAAATGGCAGCAACCAGCATCTATGATTTTACCGTGGATGATATCGACGGCGCGGCGGTCAAGCTGGAACAGTATCGCGGCAAAGTAGTGATGATCGTCAATGTGGCGAGCAAATGCGGTTTCACGCCGCAGTACGAGGGTTTGCAAAAACTTTATACCACTTACAAGGACAGCGGGTTGGTCATTTTGGGCTTTCCGGCGAATAATTTCATGCGCCAGGAACCGGGGAGCGATGCGGATATCAAAGCATTTTGCTCAATGAATTTTGGCGTAACCTTCCCCATGTTCAGCAAGATATCGGTCAAGGGCGAAGATCAGCATCCGCTTTATGCCTATCTGACCAGCAAGACCACGAATCCGGAATTCAGCGGTGACATATCCTGGAACTTTAACAAGTTTCTCGTCAGCCGCGACGGCAAAATCATCGCCCGCTTTGGCAGCCGCACCAAACCGGAAGATGCCGAATTGGTGGAAGCGGTCAAAAAAGCCCTATCAGCTACGGAATAATAAATGGGCTCCACCAAAACCAGGTGGAGCCCAAGTGATTTCTACAATGCGCGTTAAAAAGGCTGGCTGATGATGGATAGCCGTGCGAATCTTGGTGCCGAGCCGAAAATTGGAAACCAGCCGCCGGCTGCTGTCGTCAGGCTCAAGCAGAGAAATTGTATTCAGAGCATCAGAAAATCTGGATGCCTTGCAGCCGTATGATCAAAAGTCGCCGTAGAGCTGCAGCCGGCCAATCGATTCATAGCGGCAATAAAATAATCCGAAAAATCAGCCTTGCCCTCTTCATACGCGCAGAGCGCTTGACGTGCCGCGTCTGATTCTTCAACGACCAGCTCTCTGGTCTGCAATATTTGCCTGACAATGCCGCAGATGATCTTCTTATCATAATGATAAGCCCGCTTGAGCACCCATACGACTTCACACAATACAACCGCATTTATGTAGCCGGGCGTTTCTGCGCTGATGCGAGCGGCAATAAATGCAGAGGCTTTCCGGCTCTGAGCAGGATCATCCTGGACGATATAGCGTATCAGGACATTGGTATCGAGTCCAATCATGACCGCTTCACTCCGCTTCAATGGCTGTCTGCATTTCTGCGATGGTTACTGGTTTTTCAGGCTTGGGCGCCATGCCTTTGAGTCTGGAAATCGAGGCACCCACAACCAGCAGCCGCACGCTGCCATCTTTATCAATCGTGAAATCGACCTGATCGCCCGCTTTGACCTTCAACAAGTCACGTACCGCCTTGGGGATGGTGACCTGACCTTTGGATGTGATGGTTGTGATCATTGATCTTTACCTTTTAGCATTAATTCCTTACCTAAGGTAAGGAATTATACAGTAAAAATCAAACGAAAACTGCTATAAGCAATAAACTGAACAATAGCAATTGGGCTCTATTGTTTGTTGTCCCGTCTTTGGACGGAATTTCAGGCCGGCTAAAGCCGGAACTACGAACACTTGCTTTTCATGTCCAATCAAAGAGTTGAACAAGCTGCTGTCGTTGGTGAAGGAACCACTTCCGCGTCCACAATAATAACTGCGTTGGAGCGTGGCAATCTCACGAATAAGTGATAAACCGGCTCATCCCCGCCAGGGTCGCGTGCGCTGCAGGGGACTTGCCAAGACCTCCACGGCCATGTTCACATCCTCGATGATCTGAAAATCGTACATGCCCACGCAGATAAAATCCGCGCCGTTGGCGAATGCATACGGGAACCCTTCTTTGGGATCGATGGCGCCCGCCGCCAAAATTTTGTATGCTATCCACGGTTCGGGGAGGCCGCCCATGAAGGCAATGGTCTCTTCCGGATTGTTGCACCAGATGTTATCGTTTACCGGAGTGGGTTTGGCGGACCAGTAATTGGTATGGTGCAGCGTCTTGACCCAAAAATCCGGTTTCAGACCTTTATCAACGCATCCCTGAATGGTGGAGAGGTGATGTGCCCCGATGCCCGCGGGCATTTTACTCTGCCGGATGAGGTCCAGCGCTTGCGCGATCAGATCAAAACGTCCTTCTTGCACATAATTGTCGGCCAGTTGCCCCTGGATATAGCAGGCATGTGCGCCCGCATCGATCGACATCCTGATGCCGGTCAGCACATCATCGCGATAGCCGCAATCGGAGATGAATTGTATCTTTCCACCCACCTTGTGCCAATAGGCATTGATCACCCGCGATAGTTGTGGATTCGTCAGCAGTGTGTTTACGCCGCAGCGTTCAGCCAATTGCAGAGTGTCGAAGACCTTCTGGTCGGTGTGATAGGCTTTAACCAGCCTGGACACATAGAGCAAATCGCGGCTGTGGGCCCAGCCGCCGATGAGATTGCCGCCCAGGATGAGACGGCTGATCGGCAGAGTCCCGATTTGGCCTTTGGGTGGCGTGCCTTTGAGATCCGTGAGGGCGGAAAATTGAAACGTCTTGATGGTGGCAGAGGTGACGATGTCCTGGGGGCCGAGTTTGGAAGCCAGAAGATGCTGTTCTTCCCAGGATTGCCACTGGCGTTTTTTCCAGAATGCATAGAAAAAAGCGGCACCAGCCGGCAGCGTTATCAGGTTCCGCAGTAAAAGTCGCCGCGAGACATCGACCTCGCTGGTTGTTGATTTTCTTGATTCAGGCTGCCTCTTGCCCAGCCGCTCCCGCAGACTCTTCAGTATCGGACCGACGCCCCACGTCGGATAAAACAGCAAAAACAACAACGCCAGCAGTTCGATCAAGTTTTTATCGATAAACAGATAGCTGCCCTCACTGTGCAGACCGGAAAAATAACCGATGAGCGCGGGATTGGCAATATAGTAAAGTAATAGCAACAGGATTGCACCCACACAGGCTGCGCTGATAAAGACACCGAACAATAGTCCCAGACCTATTAAAATCAATCCGGCAATATTTAAAAAGTCAACCGCATGCAGGAACGCCGGATGCGCCACGATCCAATGGAAGACATCCGACAGCAGCCATTTTGATTCGGACAAGAAAGCCGCCGAGCTCCACTGCGGATCCAGGGCTTTGACCAGGCCTTCGTATAGAAATTGCCAGCCGATGGCCATGCGCAGCAGGGTGGCCAGAAATTGATAAAAATACGCTGGATTGATTCCATTCTTTTTTGCAGTTGACATCCGTCTCTCCTGCTTGGTATTCATCAAAATAACATCAACCGGAATTATTCACCGCCAAGGACGCGGAGTTATGCAAAGAAAATATAAATAGGATATCGTAATACTAATAACTTTCAGGACTGAGAAAAAACTTGCATGGAATTATGATCAATAATCTGAGCAAAAAAAGCTGCGCGTGATTTGCGGTTTACGAATAGATCAGGTCAGCCGGTCGACGCGACACCTTGAACTGCCTCGCTGCAACTTCAGAAATATATCAGGTAACATTTTCCATCCAGCAAATTCATTATTTCTTGAAGCCGCTTATTCGGCCGCATGCCAACTCGCCACATACACCAGCGCCGCGTCCGCCGCCAGGTGTTCCGGCGGCCGCACCTGCCACATGCCCGACAAGCCAAGTTCTTCTGCCGTAAGCTGGAAATGGCACATGGCGATACCCATGTCAACGCGCTGCAAGTCTGCTGTGCGCAGCAGCTCGATCCTGTTATTGCTTTTATCATAGCCGGGTGTGCGCTGCAGATAAAAATGAAAAAAAGCACCCTGTTGGATGACTCTCCAGGGCTGACGATTGCTCGCCGACGGCGCCAACCGCACCATGTCCAATGGCGTTTCATAGTCCCCGGCGCTCTCGCGCGATAATGGCTTGCCAAACGCTGAATCAAAGAAAAGCGCATCCCAGGGTTTTCTGGTGTCGGCTTTCGCCAAACGGCGGATCAGTCTGCGCGCAGCATTATCCGCTGCCTCGAAGCCGATGGCAACCACGGCGGGGATCATCTCGTCTTCAGCCAATGCCATCGTGGCGGCAAAGCGGCTTCGCGCAAAGCTGCCGCCAAGCCAGCAGCTGCCCAGTCCCAGCGAAGTGATAAAAAGGATGATGCGCTGCAGCGCAAATCCGAAATCCTCGAGATTTTTTTCTCCGGGTGCAACCGCGCCGATGATAAAGCCGGCCGGATTTTTAATGAATCCATAGGTGCCGAGCTGCCGCAGCGCCTGGGGATCCCCTTCTGTGGCAGCAAGCAGCCGGAATCTCAGGGGAGTATGGAACGAACCTTCCTCATGCATGTTCAAAAACATTTCAATTTTTTCGATCACATGATCAGACAGCCGGATGCTGGCGAACGTCCGACTGGAATGACGTCTTTTAATTAAATCAGTCACAGACATGTCGATTTGATCTGTCAATTCCATATTTGTCCTCTTCAGTCATTCTGCTTTTGAATGAGTTATTTATTAATTTAGCGTTTTGTTAGTTCGAGGTCAAGGAGTCTTTTAAGAAAAAAATGTTTGAAAAATCATTCTCAATACTATTTTTATGACTGCATTCTCTTTGAAAAAGTCAGCAGTATCGCTGGATTCCAACCCCTGACCATTTTCACGGCCTCTTCACAATTTTCTTGCTTATCTGAGGATTAATTAATATATACATATATAGATAGCTCCTGTTTCCAGCCATGCTGTCCGGAGAGGTGTCAAATCCCCTACTGGAATCCCCCCTTCGGTCTCAGCTGTTGAATTTTTTCCCGAACGACAATGAGTTGTTATCAGGCCAAAATTACTGTGAACAATCATATCCTATGCAGAGCAAAAAAACACCTTCGTGCAAGAAAGGAGATCGGGAGATGAAACGCTTTATATGGCTCCTATCATGTTTTGCCTTAGTGAAAGCGGTTGCAAGTTTTAGCCAGACCGATCTCTACAATCCTGCCGGTACCTTTATGGATAGCCATTACATGTACGCAGTTACAAGTGGCGATGTATACAACGATGGCCATCCTGTTGTCATCCTCGGTGATGAGGCCAATCGATTAATCTTCCTGGAATGGGCCAATGATTCATTTTTATCGCGCGATACCCTCCTATTACCCTTCAAGATCACCAACCAAATCGGAGTGTTTGATCTGGATAACGATGGCATCCACGAGCTCATCGTCAGCGGTTACGACGCTTATCAGAATCCGGGACAGATACATATCTATCAGTACGCGCAGGATTTTGTATCAATTTGGGATACTTCTGGGGTGATCCGGCCGGTCTTTGCCCAAGGTGACCTGAATAATGATAACAACATGGAATTGGTTATTTGCAGTTCAGGTGATGTGCCATCAACAGATAATTTTTTCACATATAGCTTTCAAAATGGAACGGTGAGAATGGAATTCGCAAAGCAGCTCAAGGATGCGCTCGGAGGACTATGGTTAAATCAGCCAGCAATAGGCGATTTTAATGATGATGGCACGTCTGAAGTAGCTGTCGCGAATGATTATGGATATACCTGGCTGATTGGCTGTAATAATGGTGTTTATCAACAGTTAAAGATTCTCAATATGAATCAGGGAAATGCTTCTCAAGCCGCTGCAGGAAATGTAGATACGGATGATGCAGACGAACTCTTGCTGGGCACCAATAACGGCCTGGTGCGGGTATTGAGTCATCAATCAAATTGGAACTTTGGCACAGATTGGTCGGCCGATATCGGCAGTGTTGCCTACGAAATTGAGGTAAAAAATATAGATTCAGATACCCAAAGCGAATTTGCGGTGCTTCATTCCTCTACCAATAACTGGCGCGACGGCATGGTGAGCCTGTTTGATGATGCATCCCAAAATTGCAAACTACTGTGGAGCAGCCCGCTCGGAGCCGGTTGGTATGAATTCCACCTCGCAGACGTGGACTGTGATTCCTCTGTTGAGCTGCTGGTTATTGAAGATAAAAAACTGACGATCTATGAAACCAGGTTACAGAGTTCCATAAGGGGTGAAGAGAGTCAAACAAAACAGCTCGAATACCAGCTGCAGCAAAATTATCCAAATCCATTCAATGCGGGAACAACGATTGCCTATTCTCTGCCAAGAGCTGCGCATGTCTCTCTCAAAGTATTTGATGCGCAGGGTCGATTTTGCTGCACCTTAGTAAACAGTTTGCAGCGTGAAGGAACTCATACAGTTTTTTTTGATGGCAGTGGCTTTGCATCCGGTGTCTATTTCTGTAAAGTGCACATGGGAAATGACTTTTATCAGTCACTAAAAATGCTCCTGATAAAATGAAACTCAAATTTAAAAAGTGTATTCTCTTCTCATTATTTTATGCAAACTCAAAGATTTGATCATTAATCAACAGGTTTTCTTGACATAGCCCAACCAAAACCAGCACTTAGACTCTGAGAGGACTGCTTATGTCGAAACCAACACGTCTCATCTCCCTGGATGCTTTTCGCGGCTTTACCATCATGCTGATGATCCTGGTCAACAATCCCGGCAGCTGGCAATACGTCTTTGCGCCTCTGCGCCATGCCGACTGGCACGGCTGCACGCCCACGGACCTGGTATTCCCCTTTTTCCTCTTCATCATGGGCACAGCCATGGCGTTTTCCTTCAGCCGACGGCTTGAAGAGAGCGTATCACGCTGGCCGCTGTACCGGCAAATCCTCAAACGCACTTTTTTGCTCATTTTCCTCGGCATCTTTATGGCTTGGTATCTCAGATGGGATTTTGCCACCCTGCGACTCCCCGGCGTGCTGCAACGAATTGGGTTGTGTTATTTTTTCGCCTCCATGATCATCATGCACAGCAGACGCAATGGTCAGATCGCCTGGACCGCCGCTCTCCTCATCGGCTATTGGCTCATCATGGCCTTCATACCCTTCCCGGGCCGTGGCGCGGATGTGTGGGCGCTCAACAGCAACCTGGCTCAGTACATCGACGGCATCCTGCTCAAAGGGCATTTATACAAGAATGAAATCGGTTTCGATCCCGAAGGTTTGCTCAGCACCATCCCTGCCATCGCCCAGGTGATGCTGGGCTACTTCACCGGACAGTGGCTGCGCACGCAAGCAGAGCCATTGCATAAAACCAATATCCTCTTCATCGCGGCCAATGTGTCAGTGGTACTGGGCCTGGTCTGGTCGCTGTTCATGCCGATCAACAAACAACTCTGGACCAGCAGCTACGTCCTCTACACCACCGGACTCGCCCTGCATTTCCTCGCCATCAGTTACTGGCTGATCGATATCAAGGGCTATACGAAATTCACCAGACCTTTTGTCATTTACGGCAGCAACGCCATCCTCGCCTATTTCGGATCGAGCATCATGGCCAAGACCATGTACATGTGGACGGTCACCAGAGCCGATGGAACTGAGACTTCGTTGAAGGGCGTCATCTATAATTCAATCCTCCATCCGCTTTTTGGCGACTGGGGGGCGTCGCTGGTGCATCCCTTGCTCTATATTCTGCTGTGGTTGGGCATTCTGACGTGGTGCTACCGGAAAAAGATATTTATCAAGCTGTGATGCTACCAGATCCGCTGGATGGGATAGCCGTCCAGCCAGCTGTCGGAACTGATCAGCGGCAAATTTTCTGAAAGAGCCTGGGATACGAGCAAACGGTCGAATGGATCATTATGGACGTGACCCAGAGCTTGCAGATAATAGAGATGGGCGAGTTCGATGGGCAGGACTTCAATGTTATTACCGATGACATGCTCCTGGACAAATTGCTGCAAATCGCCCTGGATGATGAGCTTGCCAAGACTGAGTTTTATGGCTAATTCCCAGACACTTGCCATGCTCAGCAAGATGGCATGGTCTTCACAGAGATAGATATCTTTAACGCGCTGGCTCAAGCGTGGATCGTCATCAATGATCCAGAGCAAGGCATGAGTGTCGATCAGGTATCTCATTTGATATACTCTGTAAATGCTGCTGGTATTTGATCAAAATCAGGGGCAATCTGTATTTGCCCCTTTGCGGATCCCAGCTTACGCTTGCTCCCTG
Organism: Candidatus Zhuqueibacterota bacterium; assembly: GCA_963169875.1. Lineage (GTDB taxonomy): Bacteria > Zhuqueibacterota > Zhuqueibacteria > Residuimicrobiales > Residuimicrobiaceae > UBA2214. Next base: position 2,442 of record CAUJEL010000061.1, on the reverse strand, counting down.
ATTTTGCGATGGGCACCAATTTGGCGACAGGCTTGTGATCTCTGGCTATGATGATCTCTTCACCCTCCACCACGCGCTTGACCAGTTTGGAAAAATTTGTTTTTGCTTCATGAATATTGACTTGCATTTTGATAATCCTGCTAAAATGATATTAGTCCATTTAATGGACTAATTTAATAACATGGGGAGAGAAAAACAAGTCAAATTAATATCTGGATTTGGCAGAATTGCTCGAATCACTGCCTCAATGCTCGATAGAAATATAATCCAGGAACTTGGTGTTCTTTCTGGCGTTTTATCTAGAAAAACAGAGGTATAAGATGAAACTCCCCTCCTTGCAGCAAATTGCACAAGAAATGCTTAGTGTTTTTCGCCGCTTTCCGCTGGTCATGCTTGACGCGATGGTGGGCACGGTTACTGCCGTGATGCTCATCGAGCATGAAGGCTCGGCAGAGCCGACCATCCTGTTGAATATCCTGCTCACGGCCCTATTGGGCTTTCCATTTTTGTTGGGAATCGCGCTCATCGCTGAGAAAAGGGCATGGACACGCGCTTATCATCTGGCTGCACAGGTCGCGGGTGTGATTCTGCTGTTTCTGTACAGCCACTCTCTGCCCGTGCCGCTGGATGGTGCGCCGGCTTTTCATATCGTGCGTTTTCTGCTGCTGTTGGCCGCTGCGATTCTTTTCCTCATGGCCGGACCATTCGGCTGGAATCGGGAACAAAACGGCTTCTGGCAGTTCAACAAACAGATCATCTTGCGCGCCGCCATCGCCGTATTTTATTCGGGCGTGCTACAGTTGGGGCTCTCTCTTGCTCTTGCGGCGCTGGAAGAACTTTTTGGCATGAATATTCCCGGCAGGCGTTACGGTGAATTATGGGCTGTGATCGCCGGGTTGTTCGCCACCTCCTTCTTCCTTGCCGGCGTGCCTGAAGACTGGAAAGGTCTGGAGCAGTCGCGGGATTATCCCAAAGGTGTGAAAATTTTTGCCCAGCATATTCTCTCCACGGTCATTCTCGTCTATCTGGTCATCCTCTATGCCTACATCATCAAGATCATCCTGGCCTGGTCATGGCCGCAAGGATGGGTCAGCGGACTGATTCTGGGTTTCTCGGCGTCGGGTTTGCTGGCACTTTTGCTCCTCTGGCCCATACGCGAACGGGAAGAAAATAAATGGGGACGGCTGGCGTGGCGCTGGTTCTTCATCCTGCTGCTGCCGCCCGTCGTGATGTTATTCCTCGCCATATGGCGCAGGGTGTCGGAGTATGGTTTCACCGAAAGCCGCTATCTCGGCATCGCGGTGGCACTCTATCTGGCAATCCTGGTCCTTTATTTTACTTTGAGCAGGAGCAAAAATATCAAGATGATCCCGGGGCTTCTTGGACTTTTCGCCTTGCTCGCTTGTCTCGGTCCATGGAGCATCAAATCGGTCTCTGAAAAAAGTCAGACCGCCAGGCTGCAGTCGTTGCTCAGCAAAAACGAAATTCTCGTGGATGGAAAAATTAACAAGCCTGCGGTTCAAGTCCCTGAAGAAGACGCCCTGCAAATCAGCTCGGTCATCTCCTACCTTGAAGAGATGCATGGCTATGACCGCATACAATCCTGGTTCAGCGAAAAACTGGTAAAGGGGACAGAGGGCAAACAGGTACGGCTCAGTCCGTCCGAAGTGACCGGACTCATGGGCATCGAGTATATGCGCGGCGTCAGGTCTTTTGCGGGCGAAGAACGCACGCTCAGCGGCAAACATGAAAGCATCCTCGACATCTCGGGCTATGATCATATGTTCCAAAGGCTGAATATCGAAAAAGCGCAGGGACCGCTCAAACTGGGAGAATCGGGATTAAGCTGCTCGCTGGACAGCACCATGAAAATCATGACCCTGTCAGCGGACGAGTCATCCGCGGGTTCTGTGCAGGTTGACCTGCTCCCCCTGCTTACGCAGCTCTTCGCTGAATATGGCCGCACCAATCCGGATTACATCCCGCTGGAAAAAATGTCGCTTACGGCTGAAAATGATCACCTTAAAGTAAAAATATATACCCGTTACATTCGCCTCAGACTCGACGACGAGGTGCTGCAACCATTGAGCTATGTGTTGGATGTTTTGTACCGCGCAAAATAACAAGGGGGAATAGGGGTATAAGGATATAGAGAAATAGGGAACCAGAGAAATAATGGTCTAAGGGAATAGGGCAATAGGGACATAAGAATCAGTGGGCAATGGGAAAGAGCAGTCACTTAAATCCCCATATCCCAATACCCCTATACCACTATATACCTATGTCCCTATTACCTTTGCAGCTGCCTGCTGCCAATCGCCCGCCTGAAAAAGCCGAGCTGGACCTGGCGCTCCCGGGGCGCCTTCTGCCGACGTATGCATGGTCGCCCTCTGGAGAGGGCTCCTGCAACTGCCAACGGTTCCCCGGGTGTCACTCCACCAC
>CAUJEL010000060.1 GCA_963169875.1 Candidatus Zhuqueibacterota bacterium | reverse complement strand
CATAGAGTTCGCCATTGTAGAAACGAATGGCGAGTATCTCCTGAGCCGCATAAAAGCCGGTTGAGACCGCTGTTGCTGAGAGATCGAACGGGGCCATGATCAGATCGGTCTTGTTCCCGCCCGCAAAAAAGTGGCCGGCATTATCGAAATCGCAGAATTTGACCACTTTGCCGGAGGGCAGATTCACCCATCGTGTCACGGTGCCGGTGGCAACGTCCACTTTGTCCACCGCGCGGTGATTTTCCGTCATATAGAGATTGCCATCGGGGCCGATGGCTGCATCGGTCGGCACGCGGGTGGCGGTGCCGAGCAGGGTCTTGTTATTATCCGCCGTGACCTTGTGGATGTACTTGGTATTGGTCTCCACGATGTAGGCTGTCTCATCAAGCCCGACGGCGACCACAGCCAGCGGCAGATTTTCCGTGAATCCGCCCCAGGTGCGCGTGACCGCATCGATCTGGTAAGGCACCGCCAGCCTGGCCGCCAGAAAAGCTTTGTTGGATACGACCTTGACGACGCAGGAGTCCGCCGCCAGATTGGGACGCCGCACCTTTATGGTAGTCGCATCATAGGAGACGACATCAGCGACCACCTTGTCAAAAAAGACGCCATTATAGAGATAAGTATAATTGGTGTCTTTATCACTATTATGAATCTGCAGAGTATCAATCGCCCCGAGAAAATTGGTGCCATGAATGGTGATATAATTCACCCCGGGGGCAGCCACGGCGGGCTCGATCCCGGTGACCGTCACGATTTCTGTCTCCGGCGCCGGATTTTTCCACTGGGGTTCGGCGACATCAAATTCGCAACCGGTCAGGAGGGCCATCAATGCCGCAAGCACCACGGTGGTCACGGCCAGTAAAAAACGAGGTTTCATATTTTTTCTCTCCTTGCCAAAGTCACAGTGAGATGCGAGCGGTCATTCGTTGCACTTTGTCGAACACCCCGAAAGGCGTATAGGCATAATCAAAGGCAAATCCGGATTTACAGACGCCAACACCGAATGAAAATCCACTGTATTCGTCGCTATTGGAGACATAACAGCCGCGCACGGCCAGCATATTCATCAGCTTGTATTCCAGGCCGACCTTTACCAGTTCCGCATGGTCACGATAATGGCTGGCATCGACGCTCATGACCAGCGACTGATTCATGGGCGCATCCTTGAGCAAATCCATGAGGTCCATCGAGATGCCCAGGGTGAAGACCAGGGGGAGTTGAAACTGCTCGTAAACATATTGGATTTCTTTGGAAAAGTTGCGCACGGACATGCCGAACACCAGGCTCTTGACACCGGTCTTGAACTGGGTGCCGAAATCGAAAACCAGAGGATCAAGGGCATTATTGCTGGTGACCGCAGAATCCGCATAACCGATAACGGCATTGGTGGAGTCATAGATCGGCTTTTTGCGAAATTCATTGGGAATACGGCTCTCCCCCAAATCCTGATGCGCCAGGCGAATCTGGCCGCCGACGCTGAAGCGGTCGGTAAGCTCTTTGGCATAGCCGACACCCACCGCATAGGCATTCAATTTAAAAATGCCCGTGTCCTCGTACCCCTTGAGGTTGGCGGGATCGCGGCTAACCACGGTGCCGATAAAGTTGCCAAAATCCGCATATTGCAGGCTCAAACCCAGGACGCCGTATTTCCCTTGTGCGGGTCTGACAGCCATGCCTACGGTATAATGTTTAATGTCCGCAATCCATTCGTTGTTGCTCATCGCCAGATCGAATGTTTTGTCCATGCCCGACATGGCGGCCGGATTAAAAAACAGGGCACTGGAGCCAACCTGCAAACTCGTCACCGCTCCGGACAGGGCAGCCGCGCGCGCATCGGAAACGACACTCAGGAACTTGAAACTGGTTTGCGCCAATTTCTGATTTTCCTGGGCATTGGCGCCGGCGGACCAGAGAATTCCCAGCACAAGTCCGGGAATGAAAAAAGCGCTTAGTCTTTTCATGTATGTGCTCCCTTACCTAATAATGACGAACTTGCGATAGGTTGACTGACCTGCGCTGTATATCTTTTCGCCCGCGCGGCAGATCAGTGAATTCACCGGATAAATCAGCTTCAAGTTTTCATCATAGATGTCATATCTGGCGGCCACATCCTGGGTCGCGACCACGTCGTCAGTCACTTCCACATAAAGAATATAAATACCGCTGACCACGATCTGATTCGATAACGTCTTGGAATCCCAGGCTTCATCGCCCGAGCCGTTGGTGTGCAGTTTTTCCCAGATCAAGGTGCCATCATCGGTGAAGATTTTGAGCTTGCACTTGGGCGGGATGCCATAGAACATGATGCGGTCATAGGGCCCCACTTCGCCGAATTGCCATTCACGCGCGCGAATGTCATAGGGATTGGGAACCACGCGCACTTCAGCGAGCAGATTCCCGCTCGGACGCAGCAGCTGCGCCGAGACAGACGTCATGGTCAGAAACATGCTGCTGTACAGCGGCGTGCCCGGCTTCACCTCATTCTGCGTCCCGTCATCCTTGGCCTGAATGTAATAATAGTAATTGAAACCGCGCACAGCCGAAGTATCCAGGTAGCTGTGGACCGCGTTGGCTTTGTTACATGCGAATATTTTTTCATACACGGCGCGATAGTCTTTGACGAGTCCCTCGGAACGATAAATCACATAGCCGTCAAAATGATCAGCGCTGGCAGCGTTGTTGCTCCATTCCAGTTTTATGCCGTCTCCGCCGGAGCTCACCGTGAACTGTGCGGGTGCAGGCGGCGACTGTGGAATCTTATAGCCGGATTTGAAATTCATCACCGCGTTTTTATAGGTTTGCAGGATGGAATCGACCCCTGAGAAAACCCAGGCCTTTTGATACTCACTGACACTGGCCGTGGTCGAACCGTTGGGTTTGACCAACGTGGGCGTGCCCGCGGCGGTATAGTACTGATACCAGTTGGCGCCGATTTCACGGCATTTTTCCCAGCTCAAGCCATTAACACCTTCCGCAAAGACGATGCGAATGCTGTCGCCTTCCGCCAGGGTATAGGGGCCGAAGCCCTGCCCCATCTGCCCGCCGGAGGGATGGAGCGGATCCGTATTGAGCCAATCCGCATAGTAGCGGCCGTCGCCAACGGCTTCCCACAAGGACTGCAACAAATGCCCCTCGGTCATATGGAACCAGCGTTGTCCCATGGCATTCTCATCATATTGGCTCTGTGGATTCGTGGTGGTGCTGCCGTCGGCGTTGAAATAATTCACCGTGGCAGGTTGACGATAATCGTCGCTGTTGAACAGATTGCCGGGTCCTTTGGAGGCAAACAGGGTGACAGCGCCTGCATATTTGGCAGCGCCGAGCAAACCATCCAGATTGGTGCCGCCACCCGTATGTTTGGGGCAGCCCCAGTCGTAATCATAACCCAGACTGGTGACCTGATTGCGGGTGCCATAGCTCCCTTTCATGGGAGAGTAAAAGGCGTAGAAACCTCTCAGGCTGTCCGGCCGGTCGCGATAGGGCGGGCCGAAATCATGCGCCACGGTGCTGGAGCCCCACTCCATGCCAAAGTCGCCCCAGGCGGAGCTGTAACCGCTCGAGCACACCCCATTCATGGCGTAACGGTAATTGAAATAGACCCAGAAATTGGAGAGCGTTTGTTTGTGCACATCGCCTTTGACCGTATAGATGCCGGTATTTTTGAATACATAATCGTGGATGAAATAGCTGTCGTGGTTCTGCTGCATGAATCCCAGCACCTTCTTGGTCACCGATACGCCCATGGAGGTGTTGTATTTGATCACCACCATGCGGTCGCACGGCAGGTTGGGATCCTCTTCATCCAGTACATCATAGATGGCGTTGGAGGAGCCGTTCTGATTATCGACAAACACTTTGGGAGGCTGCTGTTTGCCGATCAACTTGACGCTGGTGGAGAAGATCATCTGCGCCTGATTATCGGCGTCATAACGCGGTCCAGAACCGATCACTTTAACCGACTTGATTTTTTTCTCGACCGGATCGTAAAAATCCTTCGCGCCCATCCACACGCCTTTGGCGCGGTTGACAATCTGCCCGTCGCCATACTGCGCCGGCCATGCGAGAAAATTGGTGGTCGTAAATGGATACAATTCGCACTCATTGCCAAAATCCATGAAAAAACACTGTAATTGGCCAACCCGTATCCATCGCAGATCCTGAGCCCATGCAGACGGCAGGCTACCGGCGACCAGCAGCAGGATAATGGCCGCCAGAATCAACTGAATTTTGATAGTCTTTTTATTCATCGTCATATCCTATCCTTTAAATGGCTTCTCAAAGATCAATCGATATTGAATGACAGGCGTACGCCAAAGGTGATGGCGCGCGGATTCAGGAACCAAAAGGTGGATGGATTGGGCATATCGATATATGCCTTGTCCTCGAGCGCGCGGTCAACCTCTTTTTGCTCCACCACGGTCCACCGGTCATGCACATTCGGGATGGTCAGATCGTTGATATAGCGATAGTATTTTCCGCTGCTCTCTTCATAGTACCAGGCGCGCGTGCTGTTGGGCACACTGTTCAAGTCCACCCCGTTTTCCATGGGCTGCCATGCAACACCCGGTTCGCGATAAGCACCGAACTTATCATCTCCCGGAATGTTGTTATAGGCGTCACTTTCCGGCAGATGCAGTGATTTGCGGTAATTGAGATCGCCGGTGTTGTTGAGGCGCCTGGCGTTTAACAGGTTATGAAAATCGGCAAAAAATTGCACATCCGCGCTCTTGATCTGGATCATTTTGCTCAAGCGCAGCGTTGCGTCAAAATAATCGACATACTGTACGTTATTCTGAATTTTATTGTTGGTATTGTTATTATAGCTCATGGTGCCGGCGTTGTTGGGATTATAGGTCGACCATCCGCCCTGGGTCCATCTCACCATGAGATTGGCGAGGAGATCGCCAAAGAGATGATGTTTCATGATCGCCGGACCGTAATTGCGCGGGATGGCGAAGGTGAAATTCGCGCGCGCATAGGGTGATGGCACCGAGCGGATCTGATACATGTTGACCGTGTTCTCATCATAATCCTGCTGTGCCTTGGGATCTTCAAAGATATAATTCTGTCCAAAGTTGCCGCTGGAAGTGGCCTGGTAGGTATAGTTCAGGAAACCGTAGAACCAGCGTCCGGCGGATTTGCGCAAGGTCAGCTCAAAACCGCGAATGTCCGAATAGGATGTGGCAGTGGTGACAGTATAGGCCGAGCCAAAAGCGGGCCGGTATGAGGTGTTGTTCTGTTGATCGCTGATGTCACGGTAGAAAGCGGCCAGTTGCAGCAGCAGTTGGCCATTCCACAGCTCATGGTCGTAGCCCAATTCATAGGCGATGGTCTTGGCCAGGGTCAGATTGGGATCGCCAAAACGGACCAGCGAATTGTCGGTGGAGCGGTCAAAGCGGTATTGGGCTTCATACTGCGGCATCTGCTTGAAATGGCCATAGTTGAAGTAGAGTTTTGAATGATCGGTGATGGGATGAGAGATGCCGAGCCGCGGGCTGAGTTGCCATTGGCCTTTGGCTTTTTCCGTTTCCAGAGGGATGGTTTCATCATATTTATAGGAGTAAAAATCGGGATTGAACGGCGTCAGCGCCCACCAATCCGTTTGCGAGTTGCTGTAATCCAGGCGCATGCCCGCATTGAGGATGAATCCCTTGGTTTCGAGCTTGTTCTGGAGATAGAAGGCGGCGCGGATCGGGAAATTGCGCATTCGGATGCGGTTGTCATACTGCTGCCCACCGCTTTGCATCTTGATATAACCATAGTCCAGATCAAGATCATTATAAACGAATTCCGCACCCGCTTTGATGAGATTGTTGAAATTGGCCTGACTGGTGAAATCGGCTTTCAGGGTGGTGGAACTCACCATCGAATTGTCCCGCGCCAGGGCATTCTGGTTGCCCTCGTTGATGCCGCCAACAATGCCATCAATACCGTAGAAAACGCCATAGGGTGTGGCGGTTTCAAAATAGCCCGGCAGCACTTCAAATTTTTGCGTGGTATCGCGCATATCAGGTGCATAGCTGTGATACTTGCGCGCGAAATATTCGGCGGAGACTTCATAATAGGTGCTTTTGCTCAGCATATGCGTCAGCTTGGCGGAGATGGACGTGTGCTTGCGGTCGGCGAGGCCGTAGGCCCAGTCGCTGAATATATTGAACAACTCGTAGCCGCCGGTGCCGAGCGATGTGCTGGCCAGTTCATAGGGCCATTGCTTATAGGTCGATTCCACCGAACGGTTTCCCGCCATGGTGCTGACATTGCCGGACAGGCCTGCGATGCGCAGCTTCATGCTATTGGTGATGTCCGAATTGAGGACGATGCGCGCATCATAGTCGGTGTAGTCCGGCCGCGTGGACGGGAAGAGCAGCACGCTTTTCGAGCCGCGATAGGAAGCGAAGAAGCGCAGATTGCCCAGCGGTTTGGCGACGAAAGGAACCGGGCCTCCGAACCCGCCATCGATCTCATAATCGGGCTGATCATTGATTTGTTCTTTGCGGGTATAGTATTGAAAGACCCGTTGCGCCGCCAGCGGGGTCAGATCATTGTCCGGATTATTATCCGAACACAATTTTTGCGAGACGGCATTCCAACCCTCGAACTTTAGATACTTGGATTGGGTGTAGACATCCCAGGCGCCGCTGGTGGTGCCGGTCCAGCAGACATTGGGATCATAAAAGGGCCGCAGCCAGTAAGAATTAACGTCATTGACATCCGGCATATCCGAGCCATGAAAATACTTGCGCGCCGGAGGTGTGAGGCGGATATTGATGCTGCCGGAATAGCCCTGCATCTTGCCTTCGTTGGTGACAACGTTGACGATACCGGATTGCACTTGGCCGTATTCCGCGTTAAAACCGCCGCGTTCCACAGCCACTTCACGGACCGTGCTCATGGCGACTTTGGTCAATGCCTGGTTGTTGCGCGGATCGCGCATGGTCACGCCATCCACCATGAACAGCGCCTCATCGAGGTCGCCGCCGCGAATGCGGTTGCCGTCGATGCCCGCCTGCATGCCCATCACATCGGTGACGCTGGCGACCGGCAGAGTCTTGATTTCGTCGCCCGAGACCGCGACGACGCTGGTTGCCACATCCGGCTTGATCAGGGGGCGTTCGGCGACCACCACTACATCTCCGATTTCGATGGCTTCCTGTGTCATGCCAGCGTCGATGCGCGTGGTCTGATCGATGTAAACGCGCACATCATTGATGATCATTTTCTGATGGCCAAGCAAAGTAACCTGGAGGGAATAGGTCCCCGGTGGTACTTCCAAAATCGTATAGCGGCCTTCCATATCGGTCACTGCGCCCCAACGGGTGCCGGCGACAACGATATTGGCACCGGGTAATTTCTCACCGTTCGATTTTTCCGTGATCGTACCGGCAATCTTGCCCGTCGTGCCTGGCCACAGGGGATTTGCCAGGGCCATGGTCAAGATCAGAACCAGCACCAGAAAACTTTGTCGTCGGTTCATTTCCAACTCCTCCGTGCAAATAAATAAAAATGGATTGGATGAGATTTTTTTATGATTTATATTTTCATATCCGGTATCACTTCTGTGTCAGTACGCTCAATAAGAGGATATGGTGTAATAAATTGGGTTCTAAAATGGACTTCCGCATTGAAATCGATCCCCAGCCGTTATAGCGTCTAGGATATTTTAAATTAATGCCCTAGAGGGTTTCATTTGTCATAACGATGGGATACTACTGATCCGGCATATCAATATGAAATACTTTTTACGTGGAGATTTCAAGTGACCCAAAAGACCAATCCGGCCCTCGATCCCAAACGCAAACGGCTCTTCACGATCATGACCCTTGCCGTCCCCATCGTTTTTTTTATACTTTTGGAAACAATTTTGCAACTGGCTCAATATGGTCCTGATCTTGCCATTTTTTCACGCGAAACCATCGGCGGCAAATCCTGTTACACCTTGAATCCCGCCTGCAAAAATCGCTATTTCACCACCACCGAATTTACACCCGATCCGTCGCCTGAATATTTACTCGCCGACAAACCCGCCGGAAGCTACCGCATCTTCTGCCTCGGCGGTTCCACGACTGTTGGCTATCCCTATTGGTATAACGGTGCCTTTGCCACTTTTTTGCGCGATCGTCTGAAAACTATCTTCCCGGACCGCCACATCGAAGTGATCAATCTCGGCATGACGGCAACCAACAGTTATACGGTTCTGGATATTGGAAAAGAACTCATAAAATACAAGCCTGATTTGTACCTTGTCTATGATGGCCATAACGAATTTTATGGCGCCTTTGGTGTCGCTTCGCATGCGCGCATGGCCCCGGCGCGATGGATGAACCTGCTCTATCTGCGCCTGGTTCATGTACGCACGTTTCAGCTCGTCAAATCGGGACTTCAAAGAGCGACCGGTCTGTTTGCAACGGCGCCCTCAGACCGCGGCAGCCGCAGCACCCTGATGGAGCAGGTGGCGGCCGGCAAAAATGTACCCTGTAACAGCAAGACGTATCAACAGGCTATTCATATCTTTCAGCAAAACCTCAAAGATTTGGCTCGGCTGTGCCGGGAGCAGCACATTCCACTCATCCTTGCCACGCAGGCTTCAAACCTGCGCGATCAGCCGCCGTTTGTGTCCAATCATTCGCCTGATATTACAAAACAAGAGCAGACTCAATTTGCAGAAATCTATCAAAAAGCATTGGCCTTTCAGACCAAGGGTCAGATGGATTCAGCCATCACTTATTTCCGAACCGCCATCGCGGTGGATTCCGCCCATGCGGATGCGCACTATCGATTGGCCCGCTGTCTGGATGATTCGCCCGACAAGAAAGAATGCCTCTCAGAGTATGTGTCAGCGCGCGATTATGATGAATTGCGTTTTCGCACGGACAGCCGCTTTAACGATCTCATCCGCTCGATGGAGGATGGACGGCATTGCTTCGTGGCCGACATCGAGCGTGTTTTTGCGTCGCATTCACCCGACTCTCTGATCGGGCTCAACCTCATCAGCGAACACCTGCATCCTCGCGCCCGGGGGCAGTTTCTCATCGCCAGGGAATACGCTGCCATCATGGCAAAGCAGGGATTGTTGGCAGCCCGTCCCGATTGGCAAACACGCGGCGCAGCTGACGACACGCTTCTCTGGCAGCAGCGCGCACTCACGGATATCGATGAATATACGGCCGCACGCAAGATAGAAATGCTGACATCGAGATGGCCATTCACAAACCAGGCACAAGCGGTATCGCCCATCAACCGCAGCGACACGCTGCGATTCATCGCAGAACAAGCGGTTCACAACCGCATCGGCTGGATCACCTTGCATGAGCAGGCGGCCGAATATTACCAGCAGCGGCGCCAAACCGCATTGGCGGCCAGAGAGTACGAAACCATCCTCAATCAGCTGCCGCACCATCTTGTCCCTTATCTCAAACTTGCAAAAATCTACTTTGATAATCAAGATTTTTCCGAGGCTGAGAAACTGTTGCTCGCCTCTCTGCAAGTGGAAAAAACGTCCGTGGCGTATCGCGTCCTTGGCGACATCCGTCTGAAGCAAAGGCGGGCGCTGGAAGCTATCCAGTATTATCAATTACTGGCCAAAATGCCCGAGGATCCTGCCACGGCAGCGGATAATGCCTATATGCTGGCTCTGGCCTATCTCGTCGCCCAACAGCCAGGGCAAGCTGTGCCACTTTTAGAGCGGACTATCGCCCGATTTCCGGCCTATCAACCCGCCAGGCAATTGCTGATGCGGGTAAAATCCTCTGCCTCCCCGCTCTCAACCCACTGACAACATGCCAAAAAACATAAAAAAGACAAGCCGGCAGTCATGAACCGCCGGCTTGTTAATTTAATGCTTACTTGACCAACAACATCTTT
>CAUJEL010000059.1 GCA_963169875.1 Candidatus Zhuqueibacterota bacterium | reverse complement strand
CATAAACCGCCGAGCGCGCCGAGGCCGCCGAGCCATTTTTATTATAATTATCGAGGAATTTCTGTTTAAAATTTAATCTCAATCATCAAAATTATTATCGATGCCATTTTTATGTTTTTCTTTTCTTTGCGTACCTCTGCGTCCTTGGCGGTGAATAATTCAGGTCAGGAGGCCGAACGTTCAGTACGATTCCATCAATCCACACTCTAACCTGGCACGATCCCTTCATCCGCCATGCTGAATCTCAATAGCTGAACTCTAACCCGGCGGTGTAGCGCCGCCCGATCCAGGGACCATAATCCTGGTTGGTAAAGTCGCGCAGGTTTGTCACCCCGGCGCGGATGCCAAGGGATGAGACGATCTGATACTGAGCCGTCACATCCATCAGGTCTATGGCGCTGAGATGAACGGTGGTGTAATCCTGCGCTTCGATATTATCAAAGGGCTTGATGTCGCGGGCGCTGTAGAACTTGTCGCGCAAGGTGATGCGCAGCCGGTTATTCAGTGCGGAGTAGACCAGGCGCAAAGAGGCGGTATGGGGATAGACCGTATCGAGCAAACCGGATTGTCCTTCGCTGGTCACATGCGTATAGTTGTAATTGAGCGTTGCCGAGAGCCAACTGGTCACCTGAATCAGGCTCTGCAGTTCGATGCCGGTGAAGACCGCTTCCGCCACGTTGGTGTAGCTCATGGTGCTCGGTGTGGTCCGGCTCCCCGGTATTTTCGTATAATCGACAATCATGTCCGTGAACTGGTTGCGATAAAGCGTGGCGTTGAGGAGAACGCGTTCATTCCAAAAGTACTCTGCGCCAAAATTGTAACCTTGGGAGCTTTCCGGTTTCAAATCCGGGTTGCCTAACACGATGACGTAGGGGTTTCTGTAATCCGTGTACATGTCGATGAAATTGGGGGCTCGGAATCCTACCCCCCAGGCAGCCCTGAATTTCCACACAGGCGTAACCGACCACAGGGCGCTCACGCGCGGATTGAATCGCCCTTCGAGATCGGTGATCTGATCGTAGCGGCCGCCGACGACCAGCGTCAGCGGCTGCCACGGTTTCAGTTCCATCTGGGCGAAAACGCCCTGCTGATGCCGCGTGGTCTGCCGGTTTTTGATGCGCACCGAAAAAAAGTCATCCTGGAGATAATCGTAGCCGAGGTTGAAGAGCATCTTCTCACTATGCTGATAAAAGAGATCGCTGCGAAATCCCGTGAGCGTTTCCTCGCTGGTGTCGACGGAAGCTGAAGCGCCGGCTGCCCGGTTCAGACTGGAGTAGGTGCGCTGATAATCGGAGAGGTAACCAATGGCTTTGAAGGCCATCTGCGGGGTGATGGTTTTATCCCAGTTCAGATTCAAGCCAGTGCGACGCACCGTGGTTTCATGGTCGACGCTCTGGCCGCGGCGATCGAGGTCGTCGGAATTCTGCACATCTTCTTTATAATCGAATCCGGCCTGCAAGGCGCCCAGCAGACGGTTGTCATATCTGGCCTTGGCGTAACCGCCATAGTTCTTCATTTTGCTGATGTTGATGTTGACCTCATTTTTATCGATGCCGCCCTGCTGGTGATCCATGCCCGCCGCCATGCCCAGGCGACCGAGCGTGCCGGAAAGCATAAAATTACCGCTGACCAGATCGTGGGAACCGCCGCGCAAAGAGGCTCTGGATTGCAGTTTTTCCGAGAAACCGAGGCTGAGAATATTAATGACGCCGCCCATGGCCTCGCTGCCATAGAGCGCAGACCCGGGTCCCTTGACGATTTCGATGCGGTCGACGTTGTCGATATCAAACAGATTCATCTCCAGGCGGCTGTTCAATTTTCCGGCGATCGGCACGCCGTCCTTGAGGATGAGAAGATGCTTGCTGTCAACGCCATTCATCATCAACACCTTGCCGCCGGAAGCATTGGGCTCCACCACGATGCCGGGCCGATCCTCCAGCGCCTGCGCCAGATCCTCGGCGCCGCGCTCGCGCAGCTCGACATGGGAGACTACTTCGGTGACGACCGGGACATCCTGCATCAGCTTTTCCGACCGCGTGGCGGTGACCACCATCTGCCCCATCTGGAAAAAAGACTCGTACAATACGAAATCTGCTTGCACAGTCTCACCCGCTTCCACTTTCTGGTCGCGCACCACCGGATCATGGCCGACCAGCCGTGCGGTCACTTTCCACTCGCCCGCGGGCACTGCCGCAAGTTGATAGGTCCCATCGCCGCCGGTCACCGTGCCCACTCCCAGCGCGGGAATGTAAAGGTTGACGCCCGGGAGCGGGCGCTTGCTGACGGCATCGCGTACGACACCCTTGAGGACGGCACTGTTTTGCGATAAAAGCTGTGTGAACGAGAGTATAACCAGGAGTGAAAGCATACGTGATTTCATGACGCACCTTTAGGTTGGTTGATTATATTAGTTCTTGTACACGATATAATATATTTCGCATTTAAGAATTTTGCAAGACTTTTTTTCGAACTTTTAAGCGTTGACAGCTTGACCTGTTTTGTGCAAATATTCATAGCAAAAAATCATAATTGTTTGTACTTTAAAAACAGGCCGGTTTTGGATCACACATTCCGGCGGCTTTCACGAATTGGCTCCCAACCAGAAAATTGATATTTTTTTATGCTTTCTCTGGGGTTGCCCGATGAACCTATGAATACCCGTTTCGTGTATTCAGTTTTCGACTCTGTATTTTTCTAAACCGGGAGATGCGCTATGGTGAAAACAAGATTACATGATGTACTGGGGTTGATCGGATGGATCGTGCTTAGTTTTGCCGCAGCAGCGGCGGGCGGCAGGGCTTCCATCGAATCCGGGGCATTTTACCAGCAGTTGCTGCGCCCGGGCTGGGCGCCACCAGCCTGGTTATTCGGTCCGGTGTGGACTCTGCTGTATGCCATGATGGCGGTTTCAGCCTGGCTGGTGTGGCGCAACCGGGGATTCAGCGGTGCGCGCGCCGCGTTGCTGCTCTTTATCGCACAGCTGGTGATTAATGCGCTGTGGACATGGATCTTTTTTGTGTGGAAACAGGGCGCCTGGGCGTTCGCGGAGATCGTGGTACTGTGGCTTCTCATCGCCATCACAATTTACTTTTTCTGGCGCGTGCGTCCTCTGGCGGGCATGCTCCTGCTGCCTTATCTGGCCTGGGTGACTTTTGCGGCTTTTTTGACATGGTCAGTATGGCATCTGAATCCGGGACTTTTGTGACCGCTTGTTCTGTTTCAAGCGGTTCTCCGCGCAGCTGTTGGGTGATGGCGATCAATGGGTTGAACGGATTGGCATAATTCTGCACCAGGGTGAAAGTGTTGATCTCTTAACATCGGTTGTGCCTTCCGGGCTTGTGAACTCAGAACCCGGGGAACAGGATTAATAGAATAAGCTTGGGTGCGGCCGCTGCCATCCTCCAGCCATTCGCTAAAAACCGTGACGATTTCTATTGAATTTGATATCCTTTTTTTTGTATCTTTCACAGAGCCGAAGCATTTTCGGTTTGAAATAAATCACAAAAGGAGGCCCTCTATGGCGGATAAACCGGTTGGTTGCGCCCGGCCCACGGGCGGACCTGTTGGAGAACCCCCCAAAACGGAAGCTGCGAATGAAACTGCCGTCAAAAAGGAGGTAAAACAAATGATCATGGTCGGAAAAAAAGCGCCCGATTTTGCGGCGCCAGCCTATCACAAAGGCGCGTTTACCAATGTCAAGTTGTCGGATTATCTCGGCAAATGGGTGGTGCTGTGCTGCTACCCGGGTGATTTCACCTTTGTCTGAGCGACCGAAGTCTCTGCGGTCGCAGAGAAATACGCTGAATTCCAGAAACTGGGTGTCGAAGTCCTTTCCATGAGCGTGGATAGCATGTTTGTCCACAAGATGTGGAACGATAACGAACTTTCCAAGATGGTAAAGGGTGGAGTGCCATTCCCCATGCTGTCTGATGCGGGGGGAAAAGTGGGCGCGGTGTATGGCATTTACGATGAGGATGCCGGGGTTTTGACGCGCGGACGTTTCCTGATCGATCCGGATGGCATCGTTCAGGGATTTGAAGTGCTGACTCCGCCGGTTGGCCGCAATGTCAGCGAAACCATCCGCCAGGTGCAGGCCTTTCAGCTGGTCCGGGCAGCCAAAGGCGCTGAAGCGACGCCATCTGGCTGGAAACCCGGCAAGATGACGCTCAAACCCGGCCCCGATCTGGTGGGCAAGGTCTGGGAGGTTTGGAAAACCGACATGGCGTTTGACTGATCCATACATCATCCGCACAAGATTGCACCGGAGGCAGCGCGCTGTTTCCGGTGTTTTTTTTGTATATTTTTTACGTTTCGGTCTTGCTTTTTCTCCCCTGATTCGTTATTATTCACTAGACGGCAATCTGCTGTCGACGGATTAGTCCGGCAACCCCCAGCGTGCACTAATAGTCCTTTGATTCCCCAGCTATCGCAAAATTGGGTTAGCGTGTTACGAACGAAAATCCGGTGAGTTGCCTTATGTTGTTCAGCAAAACATCAGGAGGCTGTATGGATCGCAGGGAATTCATACGTATTGTTACGTCTGTATGCGCGTCGCACAGCTTGTTAGCGACTCTGACCACCCGAGCCATGGATGATACCTTGATCATGGAGGACGGAAAAGTCACCTTTGCCGCCGGCGAGCCATCTCTTCTGCAGTCCGCTGTTGAAGCGGAAACCATCCATGTATCCAGTGTTGGCACCAGTTTAATCCTCGATGTCTCCGGTACGCCGGGACGCCATGTGGTCATCCTCTATAAACTAGCCACACAAGCGGGTGTTGAACGCACTTTTATCCATAAAATCGGACGCATCAAAAAAAGCGGAGTCGCCGGCTTTGTCATCAAAATGGCCAGGAGCCTGGATCAGGAGATCCCCTTCATGGTGGTCACATCCGCTGCCAAGGATTTTGACACGGGAAACAGTGGAACCGGCTGGTTCGAGGTGCGCATCAACAGCGGCCAAACTGGAACTGTCAGTGTGACGCAAAATTATGGCACCGACCCGGAGGGTCCGCATCAAAAAGTCGTTTTGTACGGTGTCAACCACCTGCAAAAACGCTCCTTTGCGCCATTAAAACGCCGCTAAACGTGTGCAAGCGGGAAAAGCCATTGCACCCGGAGAGTCCTCCATACATCCCTGAGACCTGCGTCTGGGAATTGACGTTGCGCTGCAACCTGCGCTGCATGCACTGCGGCTCCAAAGCGGGGAAAAAACGCCCGCTTGAATTGAACGTGACCCAGTGTCTTAAAACAGCGGATGAGTTGCGCGAGCTGGGTTGCAAATACGTGACGTTCATCGGCGGTGAGATATTGCTCTATCGCGGTTGGGAAAAAATCGCCCGCCAGCTATCGCGGCTGGGCGCACAGGTGAACATCATCTCCAATGGCTGGTCTTTGGGCGAAAAGGAAGTCGAGCAGATCAAATATGCGGAATTGATCAATGTGGGACTCTCCCTGGACGGGATGGCAGGCAATCACGACAAAATTCGCAACCGTCAGGGTTCCTATCAGCGGGTTTTGCAGGCCATCGATCGCCTGCGCGCGGCGCGGATCGATGTGGGCATCATAACCACTTTGATGGATTTCAACCTGCCCGATCTTAATCCATTACATCAACTTCTGGTTAGCAAAAAGGTTACTGCCTGGCAGATCCAGATCGCGACGAGCATGGGACAGATGGCTGCGCATCAGGACGCACTTTTAAATGCCGCGAAAATGGCTGAAATCACACGGTTTTTCAGGGTCAAGTCCGGTTGCCTTGCACCGGTCATGGTCGCCGGCGACAATATCGGCTATTATGACGAAAATGAATCCTGCATGCGCAACCTGCCCGGGCGCTGGGGGACAATGGGGTGGGTGCCAGGCGGGACTTTCGGTCATCGGCATCGACAGCGCCGGCAACGTCCGCGGCTGCGAATCACTTAATGATGCCCGCTTCATCGAGGGCAACGTGCTCGAAGAGCCTTTGCAGACCATCTGGTTCCGCGAAACCGGATTCGCCTACAATCGTCAATTTGACGTTTCAGACCTGCAAGGCAAGTGCAGGGAGTGCGACAAGGCGGCGGTTTGCCGCGGCGGCTGCAGCGGGATCAATTATTTTTCCACTGGTTCGGTGCATCACAACATCTACTGTGCGCGGCAATGGTGAGCCATGACACCCGCCTTTGTATGGACCGATCGTTGTGTTTTGCCAATCACTCAGTAATGTCCAGGCACACTCGCCAAGAGGAGATAAGTGCAATAAATTCTCGTCTGTGCAGGACAGTATGCCTGGAAATCGATCCCCAGCAGTTTTAGCTTCCACGACATTTTTAATGAGTACCGCAGGGGGCTTCATTTATTACGACGTTGGGTCACTCCTGACAATCACTATGAAGTCAAAAATTAGCATTGTGTCGCAGAGCAGAATTTCCTATATTGAGCGGTTATTGAACTGGCAATCCTTTCATCCATAACCGTCCGGACAGGTATGCTCAAACACTTTAATTCGCTTTTCCCCGACACCCCTCGCGCAGAAATTCGTCATGTTTACAGTCCCTATCGCGTGTGCCCGGTTGGCGCGCACATCGATCATCAGCACGGTCATGTCACCGGATTCGCCCTTGATCACGGGGTCGATCTGCTTTATGTGCCCACTGAAACCGGCGTCATCAATCTCTTCAGTCTCAATTTCGAGGGCCAGGTGCTGTTCCCGCTCGAGACCATGCCGCATAAATACAGTCACTGGGGCCGCTACGTCCAGGCGGCCATTTATGCGTTATCGAAACGGCAAAAACTGACCATCGGCATCCAGGGACTGATCACCGGGTCCTTGCCCGTGGGCGGTTTGTCATCCTCCGCCGCGGTGTTGCTGTGTTACATCATGGCGTTGGCTGATGTCAATGGCATTGAATTGACGGACATGGATCTCATCCAGCTCGCCTTTGAAGCGGAGCGGGAATATATCGGCCTCAACCTCGGCAAACTGGATCAAAGCTGCGAGGTCCTGTGTAAAAAGGACCATCTCCTCTACCTCGATACCAAAGACGAATCGTACCGCTTGATCCCCGCGCCGGCCTCCATGCCGGCTTTTGACATTCTCATTTTTTTCAGCGGACTGACGCGCACACTCATGCAGACCGGGTATAATACCCGCACTGATGAATGCAAGGTGGCGGCGTTCAGTCTGCTCGCCTATGCGGGACTTCCCTACGGCTCTTTGGAAGATACCCGTCTGCGCTATGTGGACAAGGAGATTTTTGCCAAATGGCGGCATATGCTTCCGGAGCCGCTCGCCAAAAGGGCCTCCCATTATATGTCCGAATTCGCCCGCGTCGAGGCGGCGGTCGCTGCTTACCAATGCGGTGACATCGAGCAGCTGGGCGCCATCATGTTCGCATCGGGGCAGAGTTCCATTCAGCAATGGGAATCGGGTTGTCCCGAGATGATCGCCCTGTATGAAATCATGAAGTCCACGCCCGGCATTTATGGCGGCCGTTTCAGCGGCGCCGGGTTCAAGGGCTGCTGTGTGGCCATCGCCGATCCAGCACGCCGGGAAGAAATTCTGGCGACGGTGGGCGTGCACTATTTGCAGCGCTTTCCTGAACTGGAAGGCCACTATTCCGCGCATGTCTGCCATTCGGCGGACGGCGCCAGACGTATTTAAGAAGTACCTGTCATGAAATCACTCATATTGGCAGCCGGGTATGCCACGCGGCTTTACCCGCTCACGCAAAATTTTCCCAAACCGCTGCTGCCGGTCGGCGGCCGCAGCATCATCGACCGCCTCCTGGCCGATCTCGACACCATTGAGGAGATCGATCAGCACCTCATCGTCACCAACCATACTTTTTACGATCATTTCAAAACATGGAAAGAGACGTGCCACTATCAAAAAGAGATCATCCTGATTGATGACGGCACCGTGGATAACGCTTCGCGAAGAGGTGCTGTACAGGATATTCTATTCACCATCGAACAGAGGTCTTTGCGAGAAGATCTGCTGGTGCTGGCCGGGGATAATGTGGTGGATTTTTCATTCCGCGGATTTGTCCAATTTGCCAAAGCGAAGCGCAGCAGTTGCATCACCTGCCACCATGAGCCCTCGGTTGCTGCGCTGCAAAAAACCGGTGTGCTGGAGATGGACCGGGATGGACGCGTACTGGCGATGCACGAAAAACCGCAACAGCCCCCTTCCCATTGGGCCGTACCGCCGTTTTATCTCTACCGGGCTGATGATTTGATTTTGTTGTTTCAGGCGCTGGCCGGTGGCTGTGGCGCGGACGCACCCGGCAACCTCGCAGGCTGGCTGTGCAAACACGCAACCATGTACGCATGGGAGCTGCCGGGGAAACGCTACGATATCGGGGATCTCGCCTCCTATGAACAGGTCAATCGTCTGTTCAATGCTCAACCTGTTAATTTTTAGTCCAGATTAAAATGGCACGCCCTCCCGCGTCACGCTGCCCGGGTACCTGCATCTTTTACCACGTTCCAGGTTCTTTATCCCGCATTCTCAAACTTGAATCCTTCAGCGTGGGACGATTGCCTGGAGATGTGATGGCCGTGCTGCGGGGAAGCCCGTTTCTCACATAAAGCTTGATAAGGAGTCATGAATAGTTGCACAATAATGGCTCATTGCAGCAGGTGCTTCCTCGCTCCAGCGTTGGTTTTCCATCTCGTGCGAATTTATCTTGCAAAACTCGTCAGGAATATCTAGATTATGACTCATTATTCATTATTTGACTACTCAGTCATTATTTTAACTAAAGGTTCATCATCATGTCCTCTGCACCGCTTTCCCGCAAAGAACGCGAAAAATTGGCCCGGCAAGAGGAAATCCTTGCCGCTGCGCGCAGTCTGTTCCTCAGCAAAGGGTATCATGAAACCACCCTGGAAGAGATCGCCCGCCATGCTGAATTCGGCAAAGGCACCATCTATAACTATTTCAGCAGCAAGGAAGATCTTTTCCGTGCTATCAATCACCAGCTGTTCGAACGTTTACTGGATTTGACGCAATCTTCCATGACCGCCACGGATTCGAACTGCCGTGATAAATTATTCCATTACGCCCACGGTGTGATCACGCATGCGCGGGAAAATTCTGAATGGATCCTTATGGCCATGCAACGAGGTCATTCCCTCAAGCCCGATGAAGGCAAACAGTCGATGAAAAATTTCGCCGATGTCATGCAAAAAGTCTGGTCCCTCATCAGCAGGGTCTTTCAGGTTGAGATAGAAAATCAGCGCATTCGCGCGCTGGATCCCATAGCGCTCGCCATGCTTTTCGACGGCATGGTCCGCACCTACTGCTTCAATCACGTCAAGTTCAGTCATATCATCAAGGAGACGGAAATAGAGCAAACGGCCGAGCTGATCGTCTCCATTTTTCTGGATGGTATCGCAGTGGACAAAACCAATTAACCCCCATCATTTATGAACGGAAAGCATTTGACATGCGAAGATTTCTCCTCTTCCCCCTTCTTTTATGGACCACGGCTGTTTACAGCCTGGATGGCGCGTTTGTTTCGCAGGATACGCTGCATCTGACGCTGGAAAAAGCACTTCATATCGCGCTCGAACAGAACCGTGACATCATGATCGCAGCACAGGAACGCAGCAAAGCGGAAGCCCAGGTCGGTGAAGCCAAGTCCGGCGCCTATCCCCAGATCACCGCCATAGGGGCTTACACCCGTTATATCAAGAAGCCGGTCATGTTTTTGCCGCCGCACAACATGATCAATCCGACCGATGAAACCATGGTTTTTGAAATCGGCTCCGACAATGCCTATAACGCCGGTTTACAATTGTCGCAGGCTCTCTTCAGCCGTAAGGTGGGCGTGGCGCTGCAGCTCGCCAAAACCTATCGTGAACTCTCCCGAGAATCGTATTCCTCAACCTCGCAACAAGTCGTGCGCGATGTGCGCAAGTCTTTTTATCAAATCTTGCTGGCGAAAAAACTGGTGGAGGCTAACCGTCAGGGCCTCGAGGTAATAAAAAGCAATTTTGAAAATGTCCAGGCGCAATACCGGGTCGGTGCTGTCGCGGAATTTGATCTGTTGCGTGCTGAAGTGCAGCTGGCCAATACCGAGCCCCTGCTCATCTCCGCGGAAAACAACTACCAACTGGCGCTCAATGCCTTGAAGAACATCCTCTCCATTGCCTTGCAGCAGCCCCTGCAAGTCGATGGAGATCTCGCTTTCGAGAAAGTGCCCGCAGAATATCTGCACAAGGCGAATTCTGAAGCCCTGCAAGTCAACACCCTGATCAAGCAGCTGACCCTGCAGGAAAAGCTGCTGGACAAGAATATCAGCATTGAAAAGGCATCCAGTTTTCCAACCCTGTACATGACTGGTGCCTATGTATGGCAGTCCCAGGATAATACCTATACCTTTCGCAATTATAATTGGGCCAACACTGTCAATCTTGGCATGTCGCTATCCTATCCTCTTTTCGACGGATTCCGCACCAAACAGCGCGTACAGCAAGCCACTGTGGACCGCAACAAGGTGCAATACGCGCGTCTGAAAATGGAGGAATCATTGCGGCTGCAAATACAAGCCGCGGAATTGCGCATGTCCGAAGCACAAAAACGCATGAGCGGTCAGGAGAAAACCATCGAACAGGCGCAGAAAGCCGTCCGCATCGCCCAGACGCGTTTTAAAAGCGGCGTTGGCACGCAGCTGGAACTTTTGGATGCCCAGGTGGCCATGACGCGCAGTCAGACCAATTATGCCCTGGCGCTCTACGATTACCTGATTGCGAAAACCGACTGGCACTATGCCACCGGAACCATACAGTAACGATACTATTTGATTATATACTGGAGTACCAACCATGAAACGATCGATTTTATTGATCTCCTTCTCGTTGCTGGCCCTGTTCTGCCTGGCTGGATGCGGCTCTGCTGAAAAAAAAGCCGCTGCGGGTGTCGTCAATTCCGGCACGGCGGTCATACCGGTTGAAACGTTTGCAGTCGGGTTCACCAACCTGGCGGTCACCAAGACCTACACGGGCACCCTCGAAGGTGAAGCGCAAGCCAACATCGTCGCCAAAATATCCGAACGCATCACCGGAATCAACGCAGAGGTTGGAAAAAGTGTGGCCAAAGGCAGTCCGGTGATTCTGCTCGACAAGAGCGGCACCACCTCGCAATATTATCAGGCCGAAGCCAATTTCATCAATGCCGGCAAAAACCTTGAGCGCATGCGTACGCTCCTGGCCGAAGGCGCTATCTCGCAGCAGCTCTTTGATGGCACGCAGACCGCGTACGATGTAGCGAAGGCCAATTTCGATGCAGCCCGCAGCGCGGTCATTCTAACCTCCCCCATCTCCGGCGTGATCACGGCGCTCACGGTCAATCTCGGCGACCTCGCGGTTCCCGGCGTCGTGTTGGCCACCGTTGCCAACATCCAGAGGATGAAGGTCATCTTTAATGTCAGCGAGGCGGATGTCATGCGCCTGCGCACCGGACAGCGTGTTGAAGTCTATTCTGAAGGCCTTGGCACCGCTTCGGCGCAGGGGCAGGTGGTGCAGATCGCAAAATCAGCGGACGTGCGGTCGCGCTCTTTCGAAATCAGGGCGCTTTTCGCGAACACGGCGGATCAATGGTATCGCCCGGGCATGTTCTGCAAAGTGTCCGTGGAGATGGCGCCGCGCCACAACGTGTTGGCGGTCCCGGCCAGTTCCATTCTCAGTGACGGATTCAGCACTTCTGTATTCAAAGTGTCCGGCAACCGCGCCATCAGGCAGCCGGTGGTCACCGGCATCTCCGATGGCCAAAAGGTGGAAATTGTTTCAGGACTGCAAAACCAAGAAATCGTGGTGACAGTCGGCGCGACGAATTTGCGCGACAGCAGTCTGGTGAAAACAAGCCCCATGGCCAATTAGGAAGAGGAGCACAAATTTCATGAAACTCGCTGATGTCTCCATCGAGCGCCCGGTATTCGCCACCATGATGATCTTCTCTTTGGTTGTGTTGGGTTTGTTCTCTTATTTCAAATTAAATATCGATCAATTTCCCGATGTCGATTTTCCCTATGTGACCGCCACCACCGTGTTGCCCGGCGCGGGTCCGGAACAGATCGAAACGGATGTGACCAAAAAGATCGAAGACGCGGTCAACACCATCGGCGGCATCGATCATATTCAATCGATTTCGCAAGAAAATGTCTCCATCGTCATCATTCAGTTCAAGCTGGAGGTGGATGGCAAGGCGGCCGCTCAGGAAGTGCGTGAAAAGATCGCGGCCATCCGCGCGGATTTGCCGGCGGAGATCGAGGATCCGGTGATTCAGCGTCTTGATCCCGCCAGTCAGCCGATCTACACCGTATCGGTTACGGGGAACCGGCCGGAGAAGGAGCTCACCACCTTCACCAAGGATGTCATCAGGAAGAGGCTGGAAAATGTGCCCGGGGTTGGACGGGTTGATCTGGTCGGTGGCGCTGAGAGAGAAATTGCGATACAGGTCGATGCTGTGCGAATGCAGGCGTATAATCTTTCCATCCAGGATATTGTCCAGGCGGTTGCGGCTGCCAATGTCGAGGTTCCAGCCGGCAATCTGATTCAGGGTCAGCAGCAGTTGCTGCTGCGCACGATGGGCAAATACACAGATGTTGATGAATTTGCCAAAGTGATCGTTGCTGCGCCAGGCGGAAAAATAGTTTATCTTTCAGAAGTCGCCACGGTTGTGGATGGCGTCAAGGAACGCACCAGTCTTTCCCGCGTCAACGGCCAAACCGCGGCGGTACTCAACATTTTGAAGCAGTCCGGCAGCAACACCGTGCGCGTCGCGGAAGCCATATCCCGGCAGATAGAAACCATTCAAAAAGAGATTCCGGCGGATGTGCAGCTGACGGTGGTGCGCGATAACAGCACCTTCATTCGCGATTCGGTGCGCGATGTCATTTTTGATATTCTCTATGGCGGATTGCTGGCGGTGGTGGTGGTATTTCTCTTCCTTGCCAACATGCGGCCGACGCTGATCAGCGCCATCGCATTACCCACATCGATCATTGCCAGTTTCATCATCATGTTCGCCCTGAATTTCACCCTGAACACCATCAGCCTGCTGGCGCTCTCCCTGGCAGTTGGACTGCTCATCGATGATGCCATCGTGGTCATTGAAAATATTTACCGTCATATGCAAAAAGGTGCGAGCGCCATGGAAGCGGCCAAGGCGGCCACCAGCGAAATCGGTCTGGCGGTCATGGCGACCACGTTTACCATTGTCGCGGTCTTTATACCTGTGGCATTCATGCCTGGCCTGGCGGGGCGCTTTTTCTATCAATTCGGCATCACGGTATCCGCCTCGGTTCTGGTATCGTTGTTTGTGGCCTTTACGCTGACGCCGATGCTCTCCTCCAGGTGGCTCAAGGAAGAGGATGAAGAACTCACCGATGAAGGATCCCTGCTGCGCCGCAGCCTGTTCTGGTTCAACCACCTTTTTCAAATTTTGAGCGATAAATACAAAAAAGCAATCGTCTGGTCGCTACGCCATCGCAAAACCGTCGTTTTTTTCGCCATCGGCATATTCTTTTTCAGTTTCTTCCTCATCCGTTTTCTGGGCACCGCCTTTATGCCCAGTTCCGATCAAGGTTACTTCACCATCACCGTCAACGCAGCGCCGGGAAGCTCCTTGCAGCAGACCAGTAAAATCTGTGCCAAAGCGGAGGAGGTTGTCAGGGCCCAGCCCGAAGTGACCATGGTATTGACCACCATTGGAGCCGGCAGCGATCCGGTGACCAAAGCCACGATCTTTACAAAGTTGTTGCCGAAAACTGAACGTGAAAAAGGCGTAGAGCTTCTCATGGCGGAGCTGCGCGATAAACTGCAGTCCATCCCTGGCGCGAACATCAGTTTCCAGGTCAGCATGGGCATGGGCGGCAACCAGAAGCCCATCATCATGAGTGTGCGCGGCGAGGACATGGCGGTGTTGAAGAAGCTGGCAGATCAGGTGGAAAAGATTGTCAGAACCACGCCCGGCGCCGTCGACGTGGAAAACAGTCTGGAGACGTCAAAGCCGGAAGTGCGGATACGTATTGACCGCGACAAGGCCTCTGATCTCGGCATCAGCGTGGCGCAAATTGCCACATCCGCCCGCGCCATGGTGGATGGCTATGTGGCGAGCAAATATCAGGAGGGCGAAGAGCAGTTTGACATCCGCGTCCGGCTGAATCAGGTGGATCGCACTTCGTTCGAGAATGTGGGCGATTTGACCGTCAAGAGCAATAAGGATATCGGTAATGGTCAGAGGCTGCTGGTGCCCTTCCGCTATGTGGCAGAAATCCAGCAGGGATCCGGACCTTCAAAAATAAATCGCTTCGACCGCCAGCGTGAGATCCGCATTGATGCGAATTCATATGGCAGGACGATGGGGCAGGTATTAAGTGCTGTTCAAAAAAAGACGCAAAAACTCGACAAGCCAGCCGGTTACACGATTGGCGTTGTTGGTCAGGGCCAGATGCAAGCCGACACCTTCGCCAATATGATTCTGGCGCTGGCGCTGGCGGTCGTTTTTGTCTATATCGTGCTGGCAGCCCAGTTCGAGAGTTTTATCCATCCCTTTTCCATCATGCTCTCCCTGCCCATGTCGCTGATCGGCGCGGTTATCGCCTTGTTAATATGGGGCAGTTCCCTGTCGATGATGTCGATGATCGGCATCATCATGCTGATGGGTTTGGTGACCAAAAACGGTATTCTGCTGGTCGATTTCGCCAATGTGCTGCGGCGGCAGGGGGTGAATCGCGCCGAAGCGCTGGTGCAGGCGGGCGCCATCCGTTTGCGGCCCATATTGATGACCACCTTCGCCATGGTCTTTGGCATGATCCCGGTGGCTTTTGCGCTGGGCGAAGGCAGCGAGTTCCGCTCGCCCATGGGACAAGCGGTGATCGGCGGTTTGATCACCTCCACCCTGCTGACTTTGTTCATCGTGCCGGTGGTCTATTCGATTCTGGATGATTTGTCGTGGAAGAATATTTTGGGCAGGTTTAAAAAATAGCAGTCAGTGAAAAGTCCGGCAGGTCGACGAGACTCGTCGACCTGCGGTTCGGCTCAAAAATACGTTTCACTCCAGCACCAGCGTCATGATCGAATGCGGCAGACTTTCCACCGAAGCGGCATTGCCCTTGAGCCAGAGTTTAAAGGGGAATGGCTCTTCTGACGTATTGAGCACGATCACCGCCACTTTGCCGTCGGGATTGATGAACGCGGTGGTCAACAGCTTGTCGCGATTGGACGAGCTGATGATGCGTTTGGCGCCCGGCCGCACGAACTTGCTGAAATGGCCGAGATAATAAAACGAGTTCATGTAAAAGAGATCGCCGGCATCGGTCTTGTGCACCGGCGCCAGGCAGAAATTGCCCACGTGATTGGGTCCGCCCTTCTCATCCAGCAAAACATTCCAGTCCGTCCACCCCACGGCGCCGTTGTTGAAATCGTGCACCAGGGAACGGCCGTAATTTTCACCCCAGTGCCATTCGCCCAGAGTCTCAGTTTTGTAGGGATAATTGCAGCCTTCGGTAAAAATGAGGTTCTTATCCGGGAATGCTTCATGGACGCGCTTGACATTGTCGAAACAATCCTGCATGTACCAGTGAAAGCCCACACCCCAGACATATTTTGCGGCTTCGGGATCATTGAGCATGGTGCTGGCGCGCTGGTAGAGCAGATCGCGGTTATGATCCCAGACGATGAGCTTTTTATCCTTCATCCCGGCTTTGGCCAGGGTTGGTCCGACGAAATTTTTGACAAAATCGCGTTCCTCTTCCGCCGTATAAATGCACGATTCCCAGGTCTGTGTGGCCATGGGCTCATTTTGTACCGACACGCCCCACACGGGAATGCCTTCCGCCTCATACGCCTGGATAAATTTAACATAACAACCGGCCCATGCCTGATAGCACTCCGGCCGCAACTTGCCGCCGCGGAGCATGTTATTGGTGGTTTTCATCCACGCGGGCGGACTCCACGGGCTGGCGTAGAGAATGATCTGATTTTTCGCCGTGGCAAACGCCTTTTTGATGAATGGAATCTTGAACTGCTTGTCATGGTCGACATTGAAGCTTTTCAGCGCCAGGTCATCCTTGTCGACGTATTCATAGCTGCCGCTGGAAAAATCGCAGCTCTGAATATTGGTGCGCGCCAGGGAGTAGCCGATGCCCTTTTCCGCGTTAAAATACGCGGTCATGAATTCGTCCTGTTTCTCTGCAGAGAGGCTGTAAAAAGTCTCGGCGGAGGCATCGGTGAGGGCGCCGCCAATACCGACGATGGTCTGGAATGTTTTTGACGGATCGATGAAGATGCAGGGTTGGGTTTCGAGAGGCTGGCCAAAAGGTTCAAACCCGACAGATCCGATATCGCTCAATTTGGTGCCATTCGTCTGCGCCGTCTGATAGATCTGCACTTTATGGCCTCCGCTCATTTGCGGAACTTGTTGATTATCTCCCGCGCCGCATCCCAGAGAGAGGCAGAGTGTGGCACACACCAAAACCTGGACAAGTCTCATCATTTTTTCTCCTCGCGTGATGGTTTTTCGTTGGCAAGAATATCGATAGAAACATAGCATATTTTTCGTAATTATTCAAGTATTTCATTACAAAGTTGCAAAGCAAGCATTACTATTTACAGGTGTGAAAACATTTTGCTTGTGCAATAGCAAATGCATGATTAAGTTAAGCGGATAAATATTATAAATAAAGTAGAGTCGGAGCAAGTTCAATGAGGTGTTCAAGCATCAGCCTCCTTTTCATATCCATCCTCATTATCGTTAATATCAACCAGCCCCTGCAGGCACAGACGCTCGAGCAGCGCATCCAGTCGCTGGTGGCGAATATGACCTTGGCTGAAAAAGTCAAACAACTGCATCGTGAAGGCGGCATGAATACAGCGGACAACATTCGCCTGAGCATCCCGGGAATTCTCATGGCAGATGGCCCGCATGGAGTGCGCGAGGGCATGGCCACCTCCTGGCCGGTGGGCATCGGCATGGCTGCCACCTGGGATGTCGAGCTTGCAGAACGGGTGGGATATGCCATGGGCGAAGAATTTCGCGGCAAAGGCAAGCATCAGGCCCTTGGCCCCTGTCTGGATATCACACTGGATCCCCGCAACGGTCGCACGCCGGAAAGCGGTGGTGAAGACCCCTATCTCAATGCGCAAATAAATGTCGCAGCCGTTCGCGGTATCCAGAATGCGGGAGTCATCGCCACAATCAAGCACTATTACACAGAATTCCGGCAACAAAATCGCAAAGATAACAATTATCTTTTGACCAATCGCATGCTCATGGAATACCATGGTTTACCCTTTCGTGAGACGGTGCAGCTCGGCGGGGCGTTGAGCGTCATGAGCGCCTATAATCTGGTGAACTCTGAACAAGCATCGGAGAGTGATTTTCTGCTCAATGAGATATTACGCGCGCGTTGGGGCTTCCCGTTTTATGTGGTCTCAGACTGGGATGCCATCAAAAACGCAGAAATGGGTATCAACGGCGGCTGCGACGTATGTATGGGATCAGATCATTATGAGAATGTATCGAATGGGCTGCTCGCCCTTGCCAATGCGGGGCAGATTTCTGTCGCGACGATTGATAAAGCGGTGCAAAACGTCCTGCGGTGCAAGTATCTATACGGCATGATGGATATGATACCAGCGGGCGATCCGGCTGACGTTAACAGCCCGGAACATCAAGCCTTTTGTCTGGAAGCCGGCAAAAAGAGCATTGTTCTCTTAAAGAATGAAAACAACATCCTGCCCCTGGATAAAAACAGTCAGCTAAAAGTCGCCCTGATCGGTCCCAGCGCCGCAACTCTGCCGGTGGACGGATCCGGCAGCGCGTATGTGACTCCTTTTTACACCGTGACCGTCAAGCAGGCCCTGGAAAAACAGCTTGGCGCTGATAACGTCCTTTATGCCAGGGGATGCGATATCAGTGGGAGTACCTTTGCATCCGATTTTATCAATGCCGTGAATTACGCCAGGGAAGCCGATGTGGTTATTTACGTCGGCGGTCTCGATGGATCCCAGGAAGGTGAAGGATTCGACCGCGCCAATGGCTCCATCGAACTCCCCGGCAAACAGAAGGACTTGATCGAAACGCTGCACAACGTCAATGACAAGGTCATTGTGGTCTTGATCAGCGGCGGCATTTGCAGTGTGCACCGTTTTTTGCCAAAAATCGAAGGTTTGATACAGGCCTTTTATCCCGGACAGGAAGGCGGCAATGCCATCGCCGCGATTTTGTTCGGGGATTATAATCCCGCGGGTCGCTTGCCGGTGACACTGCCGCAATCGGATGGACAGCTGCCCGAAAAAATGAGCGGAAACCTGAGAAATTTCGGGAGCGAATTCCATTACGGCTATCGCTGGTTCGACGACAAGGGTTTCACCCCGGAATTCGCCTTTGGCTATGGTTTGAGTTATACCACTTTTACCTACAACGACCTGGCCATTTCAAGCAAAGAAATCCTTGCGGGTGAAAAAGTAGTCGTCACGGCCCGGGTCACCAACACGGGCGACCTTGCGGGCGAGGAAGTATCGCAACTCTATCTTTCCGGTGATGGTATTTACAGCAGCCGCTACCATAAAGAGTTGAAAGGATTCCAGCGTATTTTCCTCAATCCCGGCGAAAGCAAAACCGTCGTCTTCACCCTCACGCCGGATCAGCTCTACCGCTTCAACGAAACGGCCATGAACTACGAAGTAGAAGAGGGAAATTATACCGTCTTCGTCGGCGGTTCATCGGACAATCTGCCGCTACATGAAATGATCACAGTCCGTGCTGCGCCTGGCCGGCCGGATCTGCAAATTGCCAGCCTGTACACCTGGCCGCGCTATCCCCAGCCCGGGGAGCATGTGGTATTTCTGGCGACCATCATCAACCGCGGTACTGCTGCAAGTCCGGCGGGGCAGTCTCCGGATGTACGTTTCTCTATGGACGGCATCCCCATATGCGCAGCCGCTGCAGGGCAGACATCCATCCCGGCCGGTGGCATGAGGCTGGTTTTTGCGGAGAGTGGCATCCAGAGTGCAGGTTATTGGGAAGCCGGGAATCCCGGCGATTACACGCTGCATGCGGAAGTCAATTACTCCGGCGCGATGGAAGAGTTGGACAGAAACAATAACTCTATGGCAAAGCGGCTGACGGTTTATCCCGAACCGCCGGAGAATCTGGCAAAGGGTAAAGCAGTGACCGCCTCATCCGCGGAAAGTTCTGCGCTGTCGGGAGGCAACGCTGCAGATGGCAATTATTCCACGCGCTGGTCTTCGCAATTTTCAGATCCGCAATGGATCAAGATCGATTTCGGCGCCAGCATTTCATTCAATCAGATTCGCATCAACTGGGAAACCGCCTATGCCTCGGTCTACAAAGTCGAGATTTCCGATGATAACGTCCATTGGACTCTGCTGCTGCAGCAGAACAACGGCACGGGTGGCATCGAAAAATTCGCTGTGGCGGCATCTGCCAGATGGTTACGGCTCACGGGGTTGAAACGGGCCACCGAATGGGGTTATTCGATATTTGAGGTCGAGGTATTCAATACCCCCAGCGGTGTTGAGGATAAAAACCAAAAGACACCCGGCGCATATCATTTGAGCCATAACTATCCCAATCCCTTCAACGCAACGACGATGATCAAATATCAGTTGCCCAAACAAGAACTGGTACAGATCAGGATCTATGATATCTTGGGACGTGAAGTAGTGCTGCTGGTCAATGAAATCAAGGCAGCCGGCTGGCACCAAATAAGTATCAACGCCGGCAGTTATGACAGCGGGGTCTATTTTTGCCGCATGGAGACAATAAATTATTCACAGGTGATTAAAATGACGCTGGTCAAGTAAAACGGAGCGCGCACAGGATGAAAGAAAAAAAAACAATCGACAGAAACCGTGATTACCCCCTTCACGAAGAAATCATTCACAGCATAACCCATGGAATGGGTGTTGTGCTCGCACTTGCAGGCTTTGTGCTCCTCATCGTCCGCGCGGCGAAATTCGGAACAGCCTGGCACATTGTCAGCTATACCATATTCGGCTTCACCCTGATATTGCTCTATCTATTCTCCACCTTGTATCATTCTTTGACGCAACGGACGGCGAAAAATGTCTTTGCGCGCATGGACCATGCGGCGATTTTTTTGCTGATTGCAGGGACCTATACGCCGATCATGCTGACCTGTTTGCGCGGTCCCTGGGGCTGGAGCATGTTCGGTGTGGTCTGGGCGATGGCGCTTGCGGGAGTGGTCATACGATCGATCTATCTGGAAAAATACCGCATGTTGTCCACTTTTATTTATGTGGTGATGGGCTGGTCTTTTCTCATTGCTTACAATCAAATCATCACCAAAATTCCACCCACCAGTCTGCGTTTTCTCCTCTATGGCGGCATTGCTTATACAGTGGGCGTCCTGTTTTACGTCTGGAAAAAGATGCCATTCACCCATGCCATTTGGCATCTCTTCGTATTGGCGGGCAGCCTGCTGCACTTTTTAGCCATCTATTTTCTGATCGGACCCCGCTAAAAGAAAAACGGCCCGGATGTTTAATCATCCAGGCCGTTTTCTGCAAGGAGGTGAAGTGTATCAGTCAGAAAAGTGCTCGTTAATAACACGCTGATGCACGCAAAAGGTTCCCGAATATTATTACATTTTTCGTTTGGCATCCAGAATTTTTGCGACCATTTTGCCGATATCCGCCGGGCTGGAGCAGACGGCCACACCTGCTTCATCCAGGGCCGCCATTTTTTCCGCTGCGGTTCCGGTTCCGCCTGCGATGATGGCGCCCGCATGGCCCATACGCCGTCCCGGCGGGGCGGTTTGTCCGGCGATAAAGCTGACTACCGGTTTGCTCATCTCCGTGGCAATATACTCAGCCGCCTGTTCTTCGGCATTGCCGCCGATTTCGCCAATCATGACCACGGCATCCGTTTTGGGATCGGATTCGAACAGTTTCAAGGCATCGACAAAATTGGTGCCGATGATGGGATCGCCGCCAATGCCGATGCAGGTGCTCTGGCCAAGTCCCAGACCGGTCAATTGCCCCACCGCCTCATAGGTGAGGGTGCCACTGCGGGAGACGACGCCAACGCGGCCGGGCTTGTGGATGAATCCCGGCATGATGCCGATTTTGCTGGCACCCGGTGTGATGATGCCCGGGCAGTTGGGGCCGATCAAGCGGGTGGGCCGGTTTTGCAGATATTCCTTGACCTTGAGCATGTCGACCACCGGAATACCCTCGGTGATGCACACCACAAGTCTGATGCCGGATTCCGCGGCTTCGAGGATGGCGTCGGCGGCGAAAGCGGCTGGCACAAAAATGACCGAAGCGTCGGCGCCGGTTCTTTCCACGGCCTGTGAGACCGTATCAAAAATGGGGACGCGATCGGCAAACTTTTGTCCCCCTTTGCCCGGTGTTACGCCGGCGACGATTTGCGTTCCGTATTCAAGCATCTGTTGCGTATGAAAAGAGCCTTCCCCGCCGGTGATGCCCTGTACAACGACGCGCGTCTTTTTATCCAACAAAACACTCATATGCGCTCCTATTTTCAATAACGTTGATGCAGGCTTGCCACCACCAGTTTGGCCGCTTCAGCGAGGTTGGCAGCCACGCCAAAATTCAAACCTGATTTTTGCAGTAAAACCGCCGCTTCATCCGCATTGGTGCCTGCCAGACGAACCACCACCGGAATTTTGACGCCCACTTTTTTGGTCGCTTCGATCACGCCGCGGGCGACTCGGTCGCAACGCACAATGCCTCCGAAAATATTAATCAGCACGGCTTTGACATTTTTGTCCGACAGGATAATGCGAAAGCCGTTCTCAACAGTCTCCTCCGAGGCGCCGCCGCCGACGTCGAGGAAATTGGCGGGCTCTGCACCGGCCAGCTTGATGATATCCATGGTGGCCATGGCGAGTCCTGCGCCGTTCACCATGCAGCCGACGTTGCCATCCAGCTTGATATAATTCAGATGCGACTTGGAGGCTTCGACTTCGAGGGGGTCCTCTTCGTGCAAATCGCGCATGGCCAGGATATCCGGGTGACGGTGGAGCGCGTTGTCATCGATGTTAATTTTCCCATCCAGGGCCAAAAGATGCTGATCCGGTGTGACCACCAAAGGATTGATCTCAAGCAGCGTACAGTCTTCTTCAAGATAAGCTTGATAAAGATTCGTGAAAAGCTGGATGGCTTCGCGTTGCAAGGCGCCTTCGAGGCCGAGGGCCATGGCCATACGCCGGGCTTGAAAGGGCCTGAATCCCACTGCGCGATCGATGTATTCCTTGATGATCTTTTCAGGGCTGGCCGCCGCGACTTTTTCGATTTCCACGCCGCCTTCGCTGCTGACCATGAAGACCAGTTCGCTCTTATTGCGGTCCAGGACGATGCCCGCATACAATTCCCGGCTGATCTCGGCTGCCTCGGTGACGAGGATGCGCCGGACGATTTTTCCCTCCGCTCCGGTTTGCGGCGTCACCAGC
>CAUJEL010000058.1 GCA_963169875.1 Candidatus Zhuqueibacterota bacterium | reverse complement strand
GCTAATGATTCCCCTTACCGGGCTCATGGGAGACTTCCACTCCCAAGTGTATGGTACATGCCGAGCACACATAAAAAAACCCCGCCGGTTCAGTCGCGACCAGCGGGGTTTTTAAACGCTTTGGAAAGGGTTGATCAATAGGTTACCATGGGGGGTAATTTTTTCGCCTCTTCGATCCAGGCGGCAACGCGTTTCAGCCCCGGCAGCAGCCTCACCAGGCGTTTGCTGCCCGCTTTATTCACTTCCGCCATTTTGGCGAGCAGGTTATCGGCTTTGCGCATTTTCAATTCTTTCACCGTGTCAACGCCTGCTTTTTCCAGCAGTTCAGCATACTGTTTGCCAATGCCTTTGACACGATAAAGATCTGCCATGTTGACCCATTTCAAAACGACGGATTCATCGATACCAGTGGCATCGGCGATTTCCTTGCGTCCTTTTTTCGTCGCCCCTTTTTTCAACAATCCTTGGACTGATTTGATACTCGCTTTTTCCAATTTCTTGGTCATAGCCGCACCGACACCTTCAATATCGGTAATCTTGTAATTCATCATATCATTCCTCCCTGGTTTGTAATGCTTAAAAATATAGGTATATAAATTAAAAATCAAGTATAATTTACAATTATTGCCCCGGGAACGTTATTTTTACCTGAACCGGGCGTTTTTTGCTTTGCACAGCACTTTGTACCTGCGCAGGGTCTGTGAACAGTACTGACAACGGCCTTCCCGCGGGTGGATGACGCGGGGAATGTCAATTTGGTTGATTTTAACCCCGATTTTGCCTACATTATCCCGGTTTAATTCTGGTGATAATCTTGATGATCCCTATTGACACAAATCTGCAACTCACAGATGACAGCGTCTGGTTCACAGCCTCCCGCAGCGGCGGCCCGGGCGGACAAAACGTCAACAAAGTGGAGACGCGCATGACGCTGTGGTTCGATGTAAACGCAGCCACCGCCCTGAGTGAAGAACAACGTCTGCTCATCCGCGAAAGACTGGCAACCCGCATCAACAAACAAGGCCTGCTTTGGGTGACCAGCAGCCGCCACCGCACGCAGCTGGCAAACCGGGAAGCCGCCCTGGAAAAATTCGTTGAATTGCTGCGCCAGGCGCTGCAACCCGAACCGCAACGAAAAACGAAACGCATCTCCGCGACCGCCAAAGCCAAACGGCTTGCCGAAAAACGCCACAAGAGCCAGACCAAGAAATTGCGCAGCGATCCGGTTGAGTGGGAATAAATTGCATCGAGAAACCATGAACCCGCCCATGACCCTGTTGATATATCCCCCCGCTGCCAAACCTTGTGAGCCCTCCGCCGGCCTCGCCCGGCTCGCCGGCGCCCTGCGCCGCCATGACCGGCCCAGCCATGTCTGGGATGCCAATGTCGAAGCACTGCTCTGGCTTGCCGGATTGCCTCCCCAAGCCACAGACCGCTGGACCAGCCAGGCCCGGCGCCGCCGCGAACAGGATCTGCTGGCTCTGCAGTCTCCACACGGATACCAATCATCCGCCATCCATGCCACTGCTGTTCGCAATCTCAACCGGCTTCTCATGATGCAGGGAATCCCATCGCAATCGCGCATCTCTCTGGCCGATTTTCAGCACGCGTCCCTGTCGCCGCTGCGCAGCCACGATCTCATCGCAGCAGCGGCATCGCCCGAAACCAGCGTCTTTTATCCTTTTTATAAAGAAAAATTAGATGACTTGATCGATCGCCTTCAGCCCGGACGCATCGGTATCTCCCTCAACTATCTCAGCCAGGCGCTGCCGGCTTTTGCGCTCCTTGGACTGCTGCGCCGCGATTATCCCGGCATCACCGTCCTCCTCGGCGGCGGTTTGATCACTTCCTGGATGCGACGCCGTAACTGGCACAATCCCTTCACCGGCCTCGCCGACGTCCTGGTGGACGGTCCGGGCGAACGGCCCTTGCTGCGGTTGACCGGGATCGATGACAGCGCAGAAGGACCCTATCCGCCCGATTTCAGCGATCTGCCGTGGAACGCTTATCTTGCGCCCGGGAAAATTATGCCTTATAATGCTTCACGCGGTTGCTTCTGGAACCGCTGCGCCTTCTGCCCCGAGGTCAGCGAAGGCCACACCTACATGCCGGTGCGCGCACAGCAGGTGCTGTCCGAATTAAAGCAACTCGTCAAATTACATCAGCCTGCGCTGATCCATTTCACCGATAATGCGTTGAGCCCGGCGCTGTTGCGCGCGCTGATAGCCGCGCCGCCGGGTGTGCCCTGGTACGGATTTGTCCGCATCAGTCCACAGCTCGCTGACATTGATTTTTGCAGGGGCCTGCGTCAAGCCGGGTGCCGCATGCTCAAAATCGGTCTGGAATCGGGGGACGATGCCGTGCTCGAAGGCATGCAGAAAGGCGCAAATACCGACCTGGCAGGCCGTGCCTTGCAGTGCCTCGCCCGGGCCGGGATTGCCACCTACATCTATCTGCTCTTCGGCACGCCCTGGGAGGATGAAGCAGCCGCACAGCGCACACTGGACTTTACCGTGAAACATCACAACGCCATCACCTTCATCAATCCGGCCATTTTCAATCTGCCCCTGGATGCGGCCGCGGAGTCGGGGCTCGAGACGCACGATTTTTATCAGGCGGATCTGCAGCTCTACAGCAATTTCAAGCATCCGCTGAGATGGAACCGCACAGCCGTACGCCATTTTCTCGATCGCAGATTCAAAAGAGTCGCGGTGATCGCTGCTATCCTGCGCCGGACGCCGCCTTCTTTCACCTCAAATCATGCTGCTTTTTTTGCGCCGTTATATCTGTACAACGCAAACCCTGACGCTGAAATCATTTAATCCGGAGGCATCTTCTATTGTGGAATAAACAAAAATCCCGTGGTGTGTTGCTGGCGCTGGCGGTCGTCGTGGCTCTGCTGGCCTCCCTCTGGCTGCTGAATTCTGCCCCATCCGCTTCGATCACAGGACCGCAGGACACCACGACGACCACCACGGTGAAACCAGTCACAGCCAATCGCGACATCGGTTTCGCCTCGCGTGAAAAACTGGTACAGCATTACAAAAAGCATGGCCGTGAATTCGGACAGATTTCCATGGACGAGTATCTGCGCCAGGCCCAGGATCTGCGCGACCGCCCTGCCGGCGGCGCTGTGCTCGAAAAAGTCCGCACCGACCGCGTCATCACCCGCTTTGACCGTGATAGCGGCGCTTTTCTGGCGTTCAATCAAAACCTGATCATTCGTACCTATTTCAAACCCAATGACGGGGAAGCCTATTTTCACCGTCAGGCTCAATCCGGAAGGAGATGAGACCGTGCCAAAAAAAGATACGATGCGCGCCTGGCTGCAAGCACGCGGCTGTCCGCCGCATGTGGTAAAAGGTGGTTTCTCAGGCTTGATAAAACAGTGGCAACAGATCGTCACCGGGATCACCGCCGGTTATGCCATGGGATTGGAAGATTACCTGAATGATCTCGACGTCCGCCAGTTGCTTGAAGAGGCGCTACAACAACTGCCGCAAAAACAGGCAGCCCGAAGACGGTCAGAGATTGCCAGGATCGATGCGCAGCTGCGCGCGGCGGTCAAGATACAACCGTACTGTCTTTACGGTCAAACGCTGGCGGGCGAAAAAGGCTGGCATGCATCGGACCAGTGGTGGTATTATGCCATCCCTTTGCAGCCGGGTGACGAATTAGCCGGGGATTTGGCACATCAAATGGGAGATACCGATTTATGAGCTGGAGCGCTGAAGAATGGATTCGCCATCTGCAATTACAGGCACATCCAGAGGGGGGCTATTATCGTGAAATTTATCGCAGTGCGGAAAAAGTCGCGGCCGGACACCTGCCGCCGCGTTTCCACGGCGACAGATCTTTTGCAACATCCATCTATTTTATGCTGTGCAACGAGCAGT
Organism: Candidatus Zhuqueibacterota bacterium; assembly: GCA_963169875.1. Taxonomy (GTDB): domain Bacteria; phylum Zhuqueibacterota; class Zhuqueibacteria; order Residuimicrobiales; family Residuimicrobiaceae; genus UBA2214. The sequence goes on along the minus strand of CAUJEL010000058.1, from coordinate 2,744 downwards.
TTTCCGCGCTGCATCGTCTGCATTCGGATGAAACCTGGCACTTTTATGCCGGCGCGTCACTGATCGTCCATCAGATCGATGCGCAGGGGAACCACAGCGCAACGCGCCTGGGAGGACAGCCCGAATCGGGCGAGGTGCTGCAGCATACCGTGCCGGCGGGCACCTGGTTTGGCTCCAGTCTGGTAAAACCGCAAGGATTCGCCCTGGTGGGCTGCACCGTAGCGCCCGGCTTTGATTTTGCGGATTTCGAATTGGGTGCGCGCGCGGATCTGCTGCGGAGGTTCCCGCAGCACCGGGAGATTATTGAGAAGCTGACGCGCTGAGAATGCCCACCATGGCATCGCGCAGGCTGACGGTGGTCTGCTCGATGTTGAAATGGGTCAGAATTTGCTCCAGTATGATTCCTCCGGCGACGATGACATCCGCCCGCTCCGGATGCAGTCCGGTCACCGCTCGCCTTGCGGCGAGTGATAGCGGTGTCAATCGTTCCAGGCAGAGACGCAGCCGTGGCAGGGAGAGCACATAATGGTGGATGCGCGCGGCTTCCTGCAGGGGTACGGCGGCGTCGATCATGGCCAGCGTCATCGCGGTGCCGCCGACGCTGATGCAATGGTACCTGGAGAGGTCATGGTCCGGGAAGCGGGGGTGCAACTGCGTCCGTATATGTTCCTGCATGCGCGCAACAGTATCCGGCGCATAACAAACTCGGGCGTCAAAGCGTTCCAGCAGACGGCGGCTGCCGATGTCGATGCTCACACGTTTCTCGATGCCTGCAGGTGACCCGGACACCAACTCGGTGCTGCCGCCGCCGATATCCACCACCAGGAGCGAATGCTCGGAAACGACATCACTCACCGCGCCGCGAAAAGCCAAATCCGCTTCGCGCTCACCGCTGAGCACCTGGCAGGACCACCCTGTTTGTTGTTTGATCAAATCGAGGAATTCATCGCGGTTGCGCGCCTCGCGCGTGGCAGCGGTGGCAAAAACAAAAATCTGCTCAACAGGCCACTGATCGAGATAGGCGCGATAAGCCTGCAAAGCCTGCACCACCCGGCGCATGCCCTCGCTACGCAGTATTTGGTCCAATACCGCGCCTTCGCCAAGACGGGTGATCTGTTCCTTCATCTCGATGGCACGCACCTTGCCATCCACCGTGCAGTCAGCCAGCAACAATCGCGTCGAATTGGTACCGATGTCAATGGACGCCTGATACCCCATTACGCGTGTGCAAGCTGCTCGACAAGTGCCGTAACCACACTATGAATTTTGCGCAGATCCTTGAGGCGCCCTTTTTGCGGTTTCAGCGGCATATTTTTGCACGCGTGCAAGGCCGCCTGCAGCTGTTTTTCGTCTCTGGCCATCTCGGGCAACTCATCCGCTTGTTCACTGGAGAGCGTATTGATGCAGGTGACGATTTGCGCCTCCAGGTTCGCCTGGTAGCGGACGGCGATGTCCTGAAACGTGGTGCGCAGCGCGGTCAATTCCGAGATCAGTTCGGCGCGCAGCATTTGCTCATCCCGCTTTTTCGGGCTCTTTTTTGCTGAATTTTTTTTCGTCATACCCGGGCTGTTCTGTTTTATAATCCTTCAATTCCGCGAATGGGGACAATCTGGGCGATCTTTTTCTGCAGATCGTTGGCAATGGATCGCGGCGAGCGGTTGCCGTTGACGATCTCAAAATGATATTTCTGCGCCATCTGGCGAAACTCGGTGCGCATCATCCGCTGGTAGCGCATGAAACTGTCGAAAATATCCCGCGACAGGCGAATATCCATACCCGACTCCCAATAGTCCAGTCCCGCTGTCTTTTGAATATTTCGCTCCACCAGAAAACGCGGAAAAACATCCAGATAGAACACCGCGTCGGGAATCAGGGCGATATGATAGAGCGATTCGAGCCATTCGCGATTGCCGCCGCGGACGATGTCGCGCGCCATCAGCGTGTAGATATAGCGGTCGGCCACGACCACAAATCCCGCTTTCAGGGCGGGCACAATGGTGTTTTCCAGCTGATCCGCGAAATCCGTGGCATAGAATAGAGAGAGCGTAATCGGACTCAGCACATTCCCCTGCATGGCGGACTCCAGTTCGGCGCTGACGAGATTGGAGCGTTTCAGACCGACATTCACGGTGGCAAATCCATGCCCTTCGAGCCAATCCGTGAGCAGACGAATCTGCGTGGAGCGGCCGCTGCCATCGGCGCCCTCGATCACAATGAGTTTGCCGACCAGATCGGCTGCCTTGACTCCCGGCAATCCTTCTCCGTAAAATTTCATAGGCCACCCCTCCCTTTGCAACGATAATGGGGGAGATCGATTTTTTCCGCCACGATCTTGCGCACAGCCTGCTGCTGGACGTCCACAGGCTGGCTGGCATCGATGACCGTGAAACCAAATTCCGCCACCATTTTTTCATACGCCTGATTGATGCGCCCCTGAAAGATCCGAAAGCTCTCATAGGGATCGGGAGACAAGTTCAAATCCATGCCCGCCTCATGATACTTGAGGCTTGGCCGGCCTTCGAGAATGCGATTGATGGCCACTTCGGGCGGCACTTTGAAAAAGAAGGTGATGTCGGGGAGCGTCGCAAAGCTGTACAGCGTGCGCACCCAATTGGCGTTACAGCCGCGCACGGCATCGCGTGCAAACGCGGTGAAGCAGTAGCGATCAGCCAGCACAATATATCCGGCGCACAACAAAGGCCATATCTGCCGTTCAAAGCGATCGGCGAAATCGGTGCAGTGAA
>CAUJEL010000057.1 GCA_963169875.1 Candidatus Zhuqueibacterota bacterium | reverse complement strand
GTTATTACTGGTAAATATAGAGATAATGCCAATGGTAAGCAAGCTAAAACATGAACGTTATAAATATTTTTACCAATCGGATTCAAGCACATTCACTGCGCGTTAGGCTGATTTGTGCTGCTAAATCCGACAGACTCCTAGACACTTTTTTTAGCTAATCCCATCATCTCTTCAGATTATGTCGTCTTTTTTAGAATATGCATATCAGTCATTGACCGTTGTATAAATTTCCGGAAAAGACGTAACCAACAAAACCCTTCAGGTGTACTACCATACCGGTAACCGACTGGTATGCACACCGGTTTGAAGGGAAATCAACGCATAAAAAAAGCACAACACTCCTATCCAACTATACGGATAAAAATGTTGTGCTCTTTTCCTCATGGTACCCCTCCCAAAGCATACCACAAACAGACCGCTATATTATCTGAATTATATTAAAATTACTACCCAATTCCAAGTGAATTTTGCCTCAGAAAACCTATCGAATCGCCTCGCTGCAAGTAAATATTTTTCAATACAACACTGAATATTACTTACAATTTCCTTCATTTGCAGATATCATTTTAATCTAAAAAGAGAAACCAAACTGGTATCCCTTTTGTTTGATCATTCCTTGAATTGTCGGCTCAAGGATTCCTCAAACCCTTGCCGGACATCGACAATCCCGCTTGATCGCGCCAGAGATTCCTCCGGAGCATAAGCTGGATCAGGACATTCGCCCCGACAGTTTCAGTAGTTACCCTCTGATTTTGCACGCTCCCGTAGATTGCGGGATAAATATCCCGCGTCAACTTGCGCCCGGCAGACATCTGCCGGGCGATCGGAAGGTTGAAAACATTATCGTTACGGCGCGCCACCCACCCTGCAACCAGGTTTCCGGCCAAGCCTTGAACCTTTTTTATTCATAAACCGCCGAGCGCGCCGAGGCCGCCGAGTTATTTTTATTATAATTATCGAATTTTTTTGATTTGATTTTGATCTCAGTCATCAAACTTATTATCAATGCCATCTTTATGTTTTTCTATTCTTTGCGTACCTCTGCGTCCTCGGCGGTGAATAATTCAGGCTAGCTATTAAAACTATGCAAATTTATGGTGTTTTAAAATTCCAACGCCCCTTGTCGCTATCAGGATCGAACCGGGCCAGCGTCGGCGTGCTGTGACCTGCTGCAGTCAGTGCCAGTGGTTCACTGGCATTGGGCACAACCTTGGGCATAATGCGAAACGTGCCGTCGATCAACTGATCGATGCGCCACAGTTGTTCAGGGTCACCGGTAAAGGCGGGAACCGTCACAACTTCTGCGTCTGCGGTGGCGGCCAATGCACGATCCGTTCCAGCGATGGTGATCTTGAAATAGGGCGAGCCGGGATAGCCGCCGGCACCGGCCACAGGTGTGATGGTCCATTTTTGATGAGGCCGCATCATATAGTCGCCGAGCCGGGTTTCAATGTTGCCGGTGGGCCAGTCCGGTAAAACCTCAGCCAGTTCCTGGAACGGAATGGGTTTCACGGGTTCCTTGGGCGGGCCCCAGCCGCGCATGCCGCCGGTCATGCGGACGAAATCAACGGTCAGTTCCAGCGCATAGCCGCTGCGCTCAGACTGGATTTCATAAGTGCCCTCTTTTAAGTTGTCTCCGGCTACGGGCCAGCCGTCTTTCCAGAGCAGCGGGCGAATGTCCAGCACGCTGCGACCGCTCCGGTCCAGGTCAGCCTCATAATGGCAGGAAAATTTCTGTACGCCGTCGCCCAGATCCAGCAAGCCAAAGTGACCCGGCCCGACATAGCGGCCGCTGGCAGCCACTACGAGTTTGCCGCCGCCCTTGAGCGCATCACGGCCCATGTTGTCGATGTAGGGGCCGGTTATTTTTTTCGAACGGGCCACGCGGATATTGTAAGTGGAATTAGCGCCGTCGCAGCAAGTGCCGTGTGTGCCAAGCAGATAGTACCAGCCGTCGCGATACATCAGCGCCGTGGCTTCCATGTCGATGGCAATGTCCAGGGCCTGATTGTCGGGTATGCGCTTGCCCGATTTGGGATCGAGTTCGATAATTCGGATGTTACCAAAATAGGTGCCGTAAGTGAGCCACAGACGGCCGTCGGTGGGATCGAGCAAGAACGCCGAATCAATGGCATCGCAGTCCTCGATACCGTCGCTCGAGGCGACGATGACGTTATCCTGAAAACCAAAATCGGGTGATGATGGATCGAGCGTCCTGGTCCACATGACGTGCACGTTAGAAGCATGTCCACCGGCCAAACCGCCGCCGCCCTCGGCATAGGTTACATAATAGCGATCGCCGATGTGAATAATATCCGGCGCCACGCCGCCGCCAGGACGCACAGCTCCGCTGTGCCAGGTCCAGCCGTCTTCAGAGATCAATCCTCCCTGGCCGGTGCCGAACGTATAGAATTTGCCGTTGCACAGCGTGATGGTTGAAGGATCGTGAATATACGGTTCACCATCCAGAGCCCATGCCGGGCAAGAAAAGCAAAACAAGATCAAACTGGAAATGATAATTGCAGGAAAACGGGTTTTCATAGATCCTCCAAAAAAGGAACGTTAAAGATCAGGCCAAGTCCGATAAAGCATTGCAGAATGTATTCGTTATACCGCTGCCTCGTTAAGCCGGGAATGCAGCCTGGAATCCTGCAAAATTTATTTTTTGGCATTTTCCAGGCTTAAGGTAATATCCTTGACCGGTTCACCATTCTCATCGATAAAGCGAACGCAGAAATCACTCATGCCGGGTCCGTTAATGACTGCACCGCGAATGATGTTCGGCCCCTTTTGAAGGGTCAAACGTTTTGAAACGCAGTCGTCCATAACCATGCGCCGATCACCGGAGAGGATAACGGCTTCCGTGCCGTTGAGCCACCACATGGACGCTGAATTAGAGCCAACGGCCATACGTACATTCTGCATTTCCCGCGGACTGTTGACCACAGTCACAGCCCAGAACAGGACGCCGTACGTCGGTTTGTTCAGGCCGTAGGCAAAGCGAAAAAGTTTGACATTCCAATTGGCCGAATCCATGGCATGCCACAAGAGCGGATTTCCGTCGACCGTCACCTTGTCGCCTTTGCGCGGGACTCGTGTGAATTGGTTGGGAAAATACTCGGTACTGAAGGCATTGCGGATGTAGCTGTCGGTAAACACCGTATTGCTGCGGTTAGGCTTGACAATCGGCTCCAGCAGCAGCCAGCGTTGGAGAAAACCGTCGGCGTCCGGCGCCCTGGCGCCTGATGCGGCCGGAGAAAAGTACGGTGCGATGCTGCGAGCCGTATCGATTGGCGCTCCGGCAAAAGTTGTCAACGCCAGGGCATAAAGCATCAGAATTACGGTGTTGCGGAATGTGTTCATGGCAGAGCTCTCCTGGTTTTTGCGATTTTTATGTGGATAATGGAGAATGGTTTTTTTGGCAAATAATGTAAACGATTCGGGACGCATTTTCATGTGCCTTTAATTACCAGGTGACGGTTTGATTTGGCTGTGACCAGTTTACCAGAGAAAAAGGTCCTGTTTAGTTAAAACGTTCTTTTGTTTATTAAAACGTTTCAATAATATTAGAATAAACTTGATCATTTCAAATATATTATAGATATTAAAGAGAAGCAAGAAAAATTCGGGAAATTATCTTTTTTACCCGAAAAGAAAAGTCTTGAACAGTTGACGAAAAAATGAACCGATAATACACTGACAAATGGAGAAAAAATGATGAAAACAAAAACTGCGATTTTTTTATCGTTCGTGATCTGCCTGGCTGCTCATGCGCAAAAACTGGATGGCAATTGGAAGGGCACCATGACCGGAGCAAACGGAGCCTTTGAATTGCTCTACACTTTCAAAGCCGATTCAAGTGTGTTAAGCGGGAATGCTACTTCGGCAATGGGGTCCCTCCCGCTTGAAAATGGGCAAGTCAGTGGCAACACATTTTCATTCGATGTCAATGTTAATGGACAGGTATTCAACAATACCGGCATTCTGGATGGCGATATCATTAAACTAACCGTGCCGATGATGGAACAACCGATGGTCCTAACAAGGGTTGTTGAAAAATCCAAAATTGACGGCCAGTGGATCGCGAAAATCAGCGGTCCGCAGGGAGACATGGAAATTACTTTTTATTTTACAGTGGACGAAAATAAATTGACAGGCAAAAACTCGACCATGATGGGTGAGAGTATCCTGATAAACGGGATTGTGAATGGCGACGACTTTTCATTTGATGTTGACTTTCAAGGAATGACGATTGGTCACAAGTGCAAATACCTTCAGGATGATTCGATTGAGATGAATGTGGTAATGATGGGCCAGGAAATGCCCATGAAACTGGTGCGCGTTGTGCCATGAATTATCTCAAGCCCTTTTAAATACACAGGACATTAATGAATCAGAGAGAGACTCGATCCATTGCATCCTGGTGCAGAAAATAAAGCCGGTTATTTGAAATCAAACAAAACCCGGGGCCTTGTTGTTTTCAGGAGCAGAAAAGTGAAAAGATGGTTATTGATTGTGCCACTGGTCGCATGTGTTTGGGCGGTCGATGCCCATGCTCAAAGCTACAGACAAACCGAGTTGGGTATCAAGACCAGCGTCAACGCGACGGATATCGAAATTCAATTCTACAATCCGGCGACCATCCGGGTATTGAAATCGCCTGCCGGTAAAACCTTTGACAAGAAAAGCCTCTCGGTCATTGCGCTTCTGCAAAAAACGGCGTTGCGCATCAAACAGTCAGGCTACGACCTTGTGCTGACCAGCCGGGCTGTTAAGGTTGACCTGAACTTGAAAAATGGCAAGATTTGCTTCTCAACCCTTTCCGGCAAACCGTTGTTGCAGGAAAAAGAAGACGGTGTTGCCTTTACGGATTACGACGATGCCGGCGAAAAAACTTTATCAGTGTCACAGACCTTTGTCCTGGCAAAGGATGAAGCCATCTACGGCCTGGGCCAGCAGCAAAACGGGAAAATGGTGCAACGGAACGTCAAACTGTATATGGTGCAGAACAATACGGAAGACTTTATTCCTTTTTTCCAGTCGACCAGGGGCTATGGCTTGTTCTGGGATAATTACTCGCCCACGCTCTTTGCAGACGATCCGTACAGCACCAGCTTTACATCGGATGTGGGCGATGGCATCGATTATTATTTTATGTATGGCGGAAACGCCGACGGGGTGATTGCCTGTATGCGCAGCCTGACCGGCCAGGCGCCGATGATGCCTTTATGGACTTTTGGCTACTGGCAGAGCAAGGAACGCTACAAAAGCCAGGATGAGTTGCTGGGCGTTGTGAAAAAATACCGTGAACTGGACGTGCCCCTGGACGGCATCATACAGGATTGGCAATACTGGGGCAACAATTATTTGTGGAACGCCATGGAGTTCCTGAATCCCGAGTTCCATAATCCGCAAAAGATGGTTGATGATGTGCACAAGCTGAATGCGCACATCATCATCTCCATCTGGAGTTCGTTCGGTCCGCAGACAAAGCCGTATAAAGAATTGGATAAAATCGGCGCCCTGTTGGATATCAAAACCTGGCCGGAATCCGGTTCCGAAAAATGGCCGCCCAACATGGATTACCCGTCCGGCGTCAGAGTCTATGATCCTTTTAATCCGCAGGCGCGTGATATCTACTGGAAGTATCTCAATCAAGGCATTTTTTCACTCGGCATGGATGGCTGGTGGATGGATTCGACCGAGCCGGACCACCTGCAATTCAAGCCCGCGGATTTTGATAATAAAACCTATCTCGGATCGTTCAGAAAAGTACGCAACGCCTTTCCGTTATTGGCCGTGGGAGGCGTCTATCAGCATCAGCGCGCCACTTGTTCGGACAAGCGCGTGTTCATCCTGACCCGGTCAGCCTTTGCCGGTCAGCAACGCTACAGCGCCAATACCTGGTCCGGCGATGTGGTGGCCTCCTGGAAGGCGCTGCGTCATCAAATTTCCGCCGGGCTGAATTTTTCCCTGTGCGGCATACCATACTGGAACTCGGATATCGGCGGTTTTTTCCTGTGGAATTTTCCGAAAACGCTCAAGGACCCGAATTATCGCGAACTCTATGTGCGTTGGCTGCAATTCGGCAGTCTCTGTCCCATGATGCGTGCGCATGGAACTGATGCGCCGCGTGAAATTTACCAATTCGGCATGCCAGGCGATAACATCTATGACGCGATTGCCGGAGCGATCAACTTGCGTTACGCGTTACTGCCGTATATCTATTCGACCTCGTGGGAGGTGACCGCTCATCAATCCAGCATGATGCGCGCGCTCATGATGGATTTTGCCGATGATAAAAACGCTCTGGATATCAACGATCAGTACCTGTTCGGAAAATCGCTAATGGCCTGCCCGGTCACCGAACCCATGTTTGTCGATCGAGTCATCAACGGGCAGGACACCACCTGGGTGGAGAATTTCAGCCGCATCCAGAGCAAAAGCGTCTATCTCCCTGGCGGCACAGACTGGTACGATTTTTGGAGTGGCGAAATATTGTCCGGCGGACAAACCGTGAACAGAGAAACGCCCATCGATCATATACCGTTGTTTGTTAGAGCAGGTTCCATCCTTCCCCTCGGCCCCAAAGTGCAGTATGCTGCAGAAAAGAAATGGGATGCCCTGGAAATACGCATCTACCCGGGTGCAGACGGCCGGTTCGTTTTATATGAAGATGAAAACGACAACTATCATTATGAAAAGGGTTTGTATTCCACCATCGCCTTTAAATGGGATGACAGGAAAAAAACCTTGACCATAGACCGTAGACAAGGTTCGTTTCCAGGCATGTTGTCTGAACGAATGTTTAATATTGTCAAGGTGACGGCCGACAAAGGCGTCGGCCTGCATGACAAACTCCAGTCTGATCGCCTCGTGAGCTATAAAGGCAATAAAGTATTAGTAAGAATGTAAAAGCATTTCATTATTTTGACAGGGAACAAATTATGAGATCATTGGAAAGACGACACGGTAAAAAAATGTCAGTTATCGCCATGGTGTTTTGCATGGCAGCGGTTCTTGTGGGGCAACCCCTGCCTTATCAAAATCCGAACCAGAGTTCGGAAGCCCGAGCGAATGATTTGCTGACACGGTTGACTCTGGAAGAAAAGGCGGCCTTGATGTGCGATGTTTCGGAAGCCGTCCCGCGACTGGGGATCAAAAATTTCAACTGGTGGAGCGAAGCCTTGCACGGGCTTGCCAATAACGACAGTGTCACTGTATTCCCCCAACCCATCGGCATGGCCGCCTCCTTCGACGACGAACTGGTTTATCAAATTTTTTGCGCGACGTCGGATGAAACGCGCGCCAAGTATCATCAAGCCGTGCGCAGCGGCCAGGGAAACAAGCGCTTCCTGAGCCTGTCAGTATGGACGCCGAATATCAACATCTTCCGCGATCCCCGCTGGGGACGCGGTCAGGAAACCTATGGCGAAGATCCCTTCCTGATGTCGCGCATGGGCGTTGCGGTCGTAAAGGGATTGCAGGGCCCGGCGGATGCCAAATACAAAAAGTTGCTGGCTTGCGCTAAACATTATGCCGTGCATTCCGGGCCGGAATGGAGCCGTCATACGATCAACCTCAATGATATCGATCCGCGAGATTTATGGGAAACCTATCTGCCGGCCTTCAAGGCCCTGGTTCAGGAGGCGGGCGTCCGCCAGGTGATGTGCGCTTACCAGCGTCTGGATGATGAACCTTGCTGTGGCAGTACGAGACTCCTGCAGAAAATACTGCGCGATCAATGGAGCCATCCCTATCTGGTGGTCTCCGACTGCGGCGCCATCGCCGATTTTTACACCAGCCACAAAGTCTCCTCTGATGCCGTGCATGCGGCTGCCAAAGGCGTGCTGGCTGGCACTGATGTGGAGTGTCAGTGGACCGACCACACCTATAAAAAATTGCCCGAGGCGGTGACCAGAGGGCTTGTCACGGAAGAAGAGATCGATGCAAGGTTAAAGCGTGTTCTGATCGGCCGTTTTGACCTGGGCGAGATGGATGATGATGCCTTGGTTCCCTGGGCGCAAACACCCATATCGGTCGTCAACAGTGAGCCACATCGGCAACTGGCTGTTCAAATGGCACGTGAATCCATGACCTTGCTTTTAAATAAAAACCAAATCCTGCCTTTGCAGAAAAATCGCCAAAAGATCGCCGTACTGGGCCCCAACGCCGATGATGAAGCCATGCTCTGGGGCAATTATAACGGCAAGCCGGTTCGTACCATCACCATTCTGGACGGCATTGCTTCGAAACTGGCTGCTGATCGCGTGTTTTACGACAAGGCCTGCGATCTGGTAGAAGATAAGGTCACCAACAGCTATCTTTCACGATGTGCCATCGACGGCCAACAGGGCATGAAAGCAACGTATTGGAATCGTCCAGATAGACAGGGCGAGGTAGCGGCCGTTCAACAATTAGTCCATCCGATCAAAATGACCACCGCGGGGCAGCACGAGTTCGCTCCCGGCGTCAGACTCGAAGGATTTTCAGCCCGATATGAAACCGTGTTTGTTCCTCAGGTCGATGAAGAGATCGTATTCAAATGCGGCGCCACCGGTTTTTTTGAGTTATTGGTAAACGGCCAATCGATTATTCAATACAACAACTGGAGAACCTTGCCATCCCGTCATCCTTTCGCGGTCAAAGCCGGACAAAAATATCAAATTGAGATCCGCTATGCCCAACTGCATAATTGGCAGGCCAACCTCGAGTTCAATTTCGGCAAAGAGGTGGATGTGGATTACACCGACCTCATCAAAAAGCTTGAGAACATCCAGGTGGTCGTCTTTGTCGGTGGTCTTTCCACTCTGTTGGAAGGCGAAGAAATGCCGGTTTCGTATCCCGGTTTCAAGGGAGGAGATCGAACAGAGATCGAACTGCCCGCCGTGCAACGTAATTGTCTAAAAGTGTTGAAACAAGCCGGCAAAAAGGTGGTATTTGTTAATTGTTCGGGTTCGGCCATCGGTTTGACGCCCGAAACGGAGAGTTGTGACGCCATTCTGCAAGCCTGGTATGGCGGAGAGTCGGGCGGTCTGGCGGTCGCGGATGTTTTGTTCGGTGATTTTAATCCATCGGGAAAACTGCCGATCACTTTTTACAGGAATATGCAGCAATTGCCGGATTTTGAAAACTACACCATGAAGGGACGCACCTATCGCTACATGTCCGATCCGCTTTTCCCCTTCGGCTTTGGTCTTAGCTATACGACCTTTGCCATCGGCGATGCGAAACTGAGCAAGACCACCCTGCATAAGGATGAAACAGTCGATCTGACCATTCCGGTCGCCAATCTGGGAAAACGCGATGGCGTCGAAATCGTTCAGGTCTATATCCGCAAGTTGCAGGATCCCGATGGCCCGTTGAAAACCCTCAGAGGTTTTCAGCGAGTTCGAGTGGCTGCTGGAAAAACCGGCCAGGCGGTGATCAGCCTGCCGTTCCATTCGTTCGAGTTCTTTGACCGTTCCCAGGGGCAAATGACCGTTACAGCCGGAGAGTATGAAGTGTTGTATGGCAACAGCTCTGAAAACCGGAATTTGAAAACAGCCAGGATTGCCATTATATAATCCCGCTCCGGATAGACCGGAATCAGCATTGGTATTGATTTTAGGGCACGCCGCTTTTCTTACAACGGTGGACAGCGCGACCAGTTGCCGGTCGAATGCTCATCAACCTGAATATAGGCCTGATTTATCGCCGCATGAACGATAGGTCAGGTTCCTCACCGTTTGCGGGATAGACGGATCTCAATCGCATCGTTTGGGAAGAAATTGTATGAAAACAATAGCAGCAACCTTCTTTTCATTAATCTGTTTTGTGTTGATCGAGCCGGATTTGCGCGCACAAAACAAGTTATATCCTGATGAGTTTCCTCTTGGGGATGTCCTCTTGCTGGACGGACCGTTTAAACAGGCCCGCGATCTGAACCTGGAGGTTCTGCTGAAATACGATTGCGACCGTTTGCTGGCGCCCTATCGCAAACAAGCCGGATTGCCGAAAAAAGCCGAGAGTTATCCTAATTGGGAAGGCCTTGACGGACATGTCGGAGGTCATTACCTCTCGGCCATGGCCATAAACTATGCCGCCACCGGCAATCCGGAATGTCAGAGACGAATGAATTATCTGCTGGCCGAACTGGCGGCTTGTCAGGAGGCCAATGCCGTCCATCATGCCGGCTGGGGGATCGGATATGCCGGCGGTGTTCCAAACAGCAAGAATATATGGTCCGCCCTTAAAAACGGAGATTTTAGCATTTATTTTTCCGCCTGGGTGCCGTTTTATAATCTGCACAAAACATACGCCGGCTTGAGGGATGCCTGGCTGTATGCCGGCCAAGAAAAAGCCAAAACCATATTCCTGAAATTCTGCGATTGGGCAGTAACCCTTACGTCCGGCCTGAGCGATGAGCAGATGCAACAGATCCTCGGCATGGAACATGGCGGCATGAATGAAATTTTTGCTGATGCCTATCAGATGACCGGAGAAGAGAAATATCTGCGCGCGGCAAAGCGGTTCTCGCACCGGGCGCTGCTCGATCCGTTAGCGCACGGAATAGACAACCTTGATAATAAACATGCCAATACGCAGATACCCAAAATGATCGGTTTTGTCAGAATTGCGGAACTCGATCATGATACCGAGTATTTCAATGCGGGTCGATTTTTTTGGCAAATCGTCACTGCAAACCGTTCCCTGGCTTTTGGCGGCAACAGCCGCAGAGAGCATTTCCCCGGTAAAACATCCTGCATCGATTTCGTCAACGTTATTGACGGGCCGGAATCGTGCAATTCCTATAACATGCTCAAACTGACGGAGGATTTATTCAGAAAGCAACCACTGGCTGAATATGTCGACTATTATGAACGAACCCTGTACAATCACATCCTCTCCACCCAGCATCCCGGGCATGGCGGTTATGTGTATTTCACGCCGTCGCGTCCCCGTCACTACCGGGTTTACTCCGTCCCCAACCAGGCCATGTGGTGTTGCGTCGGCAGCGGCATGGAAAACCACGGCAAATACAACCAGTTTATCTACACGCACCGCAATGATTCTCTGTTTCTGAACCTTTTTATCGCCTCCAAACTTTTATGGCGGGACAAAGGCGTACGAATCAGACAGGAAACGGCTTATCCTTATGAGGAAGGGACCACACTGACGGTGATCGAAGGCTCCGGCGATTTCAAGCTTTTGGTTCGCTATCCGGGTTGGATGAACAAGGGTGATTTGAAAATTACGCTCAACGGAGAAAATGTGTCCTGCTCCGCTCTTCCTGCCTCTTTTGTCGGCATTGCGCGGAAATGGGAAAAAGGTGATGTGGTGCAGATCGCATTGCCCATGCACAATTCCATTGAACCCATGCCGAATGTTCCAGAGTACCTTGCCTTTATGCATGGACCTGTTCTGCTGGGCGCCAAAACCGGATCCGAGGACCTGAAGGGGTTACTGGCAGACGACGGACGCTGGAGTCAGTATGCGGGCGGAGAATTATTGCCTGTTGATAAAGCCCCTATCCTGATTGAGGATGACCTGCAAACGATTGCGGAAAAGTTGGAGCCGATAAAGGATCAGCCGCTGCAATTCAAACTCGCTGTGAAAATGATAAATCCCGTATCAGTAACCCTGGAGCCTTTTTATCGCATCCACGATAGCAGGTATATGATGTATTGGTTAGCTTTGACAAATGACGGGTACCGGGTTTATCTGGATTCGCTGGCAAACATGGAAAAAGCGACCCTGGCGTTGGAAAAGCGCACGGTCGATCGGGTGCGTGCCGGCGAACAACAACCGGAAACGGATCATGCCATGCAAAAGGAAAATTCGGAAACCGGCAACAACCTGAACGAGTCGTGGCGTGACGCGCGCGATGGGGGGTATTTCAGTTATCATATGTCGACAAATTCTGAAACTGATCTGAGCCTGTTTGTGCGTTATTGGGGTGCAGAATGGGGCAACCGCAAGTTTGATATTTTTATCGACGATGATCATTTGGCGACTGAAGACAATACCAACCGGTGGAATCAGTCGTTGTTTCAGGATGTGGTTCGTCCCATCCCCGATTCTTTGGTAAAAGGGAAAACCCATGTCCGGATCAAGTTCCAGGCTCATCCGGAAAACACGGCCGGTGCTGTTTATGTTGTCCGCTTGTTAAGAGCTGTGGCCGGGGCTGATGATAAGTGAATTTGTGCCGGCACCGGCAGAGCCAATGAGGGGCTCCGGTATGATTGGCAGCAGCAATTGACTTGCTCGAAAAAGGATTGCGGTTCAACGATATCCGCGCTTGCATTCTTCTAAAACAGGACTTGCCATGACAGGTAAACGCATCATATGGATTTGTCTTATTCCTTTTTTATGCCTTGGCCAGGTTGTTGAGGATTTTCAGCGTACTGCCGATGGAATACAGATGTCTATGCAGGATGGGACCCTCGGAATTTATCCATTATCCGATCGAGCGGTGCGCATCAAGTTTTTCCGACCTCTTCGGCCTTCGGTTCCTGAATTCGTAATAACTCAAAACTTCACGGTACCGGAATTTCAGGTTGCCGATTCTCCTGAAAAGGTTGTGGTAACAGTGAAATACCTTTCAGCCGTCCTGGACAAACAGAACGGCAACCTCTCCTTCCTCAACCATTCCGGAAAAACATTTCTGAGCGAACTAGCCGGCAGCCGAAAGTTGATGCCCGATTCGGCCCTGTCCGAACCCTGTTTTAGGGCGGAACAAACTTTTTTATCGCCGGCCCACGAATATCTGTTCGGCCTGGGACAGTTTCAGGACGGGCATTACAACTTGCGGAATGCCAGCCGGCGTTTGACGCAGGTCAACTCGCAAATTTCACTTCCTTTCATCTATTCAAGCGAGGGATATGGCCTGCTCTGGCACCAGTACGGGCTTGTTGATTTTAATCCTGCTGATAATCCGATTTCGCTCCAGGAGCAAAAGCAAGCGAACGACGGCCCTACACCATCGGCTCAAGTGACTACGAGTTCCGGAACGCAAAAAGTAGCGCAAAATCAATCGCTTTACTCCGGACATTTCAAGGTCCCTGAAGATGGCGTCTATTCCATCTTTCTCGATTTGGGCGATATGGACAATCGGCATCTTGTGGTTATCGACGGGAAGCCTTGTATCGATGTGAGCAATTATTGGCTCCCCCCTGCCACGAGTGCGCTCGTGGATCTGAACGCCGGGGAGCATCAGGTACAGTTAATTTGTAAATCAAGCAACACACCCCGAATCTCCTGGAAACAGGTTGACTATTTGACCACCTTCCGTTCTCCCAATGCCCGGTTGCTTGATTATATCGTGTTCTATGGGCCGTCGGCCGACAGTGTCATTAGCGCTTACAGGAAGCTTTCAGGTGATGTACCCATGCTGCCGCGCTGGGCATACGGTTTTTGGCAATGCCGTGAACGCTACACGTCAAGTGCACACCTGGTCGAAACAGTCAAAGAGTTTCGCAAAAGAGATCTGCCCATGGATGTCATTGTACAGGACTGGCAATACTGGGGCAACCATGGCTGGGGCGTACCTCGTTTGATGAGGTTCATTATCCTGATCCTGCTGCATTTATCAAAGATATACACGATATGAACGCTCATTTCAGCGTTTCCGTTTGGTCAAACCCGGATCGAAATTCTGTCTTGGGTCAGGCGTATGCGGCCAAAGATCTGTATGTGCCGGATAGCAAGTGGCTGGACTATTTTAATCCGACTACCCGGGAAACCTATTGGAATACCTTGAACGATCATTTGTTTGCCCATGGCGTCGATTCCTGGTGGATGGATGCCACGGAACCGGAGAACGACGCCCTGAAGGGAGCGAGGACGTACTTTGGATTGGGTTATTTTTATCGTCTGATCTATCCGTTGTTTGTCAGTCAGGCCGTTTATGAGGGACAGCGTAAAACGATCTCTGATAAACGCGTCTGCATTCTGACCCGGTCGGCCTATCTGGGTCAGCAGAAATATGGAGTGATTAACTGGTCGGGTGATGTCGGCGGAACATGGGACTCTTACAAACGCCAGATTGTTGCCGGGTTGAATTTCGTCATGACCGGTTTGCCCTATTGGACGACCGATATCGGCGGATTCTTTCGTCCGGGAGAAGCGCAATATACGGATGAAAACTATCACGAGTTGCTCACCCGGTGGTTCCAATGGGGCGCCTTTAATCCCATCTTTCGCATCCACGGTTACCAGACGGAAACAGAACCCTGGAAATACGGACCGCGCGTAGAGAGCCATGTGCGAAGCATGTTGAATTTGCGTTATCGTTTAATGCCCTATATTTATTCTGAAGCATGGCAAATCACCCGGAATGGTTCTACCCTGATGCGTCCTTTGGTCATGGATTTTAAGGACGATGATTTGGCTTTGGGTCAGCGTTATGAGTACATGTTCGGCAAGGCCATGCTGGTCGCCCCGGTCACCGAACCGCAGGTCAAACAGCGGCAAGTCTATTTGCCGAAACCTGCCGAGTGGTACGACTTTTGGACCGGCAGACGGTATTCCGGGGGGCAGACAGTTAAAGTGGATGCTCCTCTGGATCGGCTTCCCCTTTTTGTCAAAGCCGGTTCCATCATCCCCATGGGACCTTTTATCGAGTATGCCGCGCAAAAGAACGATCCGATTGAAATACGAATCTACCCCGGGGCTGACGGCGAATTTGTTCTTTATGAAGATGAAAATGATAATTATAATTACGAAAAAGGCGCTTTTTCTACAATCCTGTTCAGTTGGGACGATGCTCGAAATGAATTGACTCTCCATGAGCGTCGGGGCTCTTATCCCGGCATGCTCACCGGGCGTCGATTCAACCTGGTGCGGGTTTCGGTCGATAAAATCAACGGCATCGAGCCAAGCAAACCGGACGCAACCACCCTCTACGCGGGCAAGCCGTTAGTGGTCCAATTTTAGCGGCGCCCGGAATTCATCAAATAAGGAATAGACAACAACCGCTATGAAACTGAGCCTATGGATTATATTGATCCCCGTCCTCCTTTGCGGGCAGATGCTGGCGCCCACGCCGCCCATGGGCTGGAACAGCTGGGATTGCTTTGGACCTACGGTGACGGAAGCAGAAGTAAAAGCGAATGCGGATTATATGGCAAAGCATTTGCGGCCGTTCGGATGGGAATATATCGTGGTCGACATCCGCTGGTATATTGAAAACGACAAGGCTCATGGCTACAATGAAAAAGATGCCATTTTTTCCATGGATGGCTACGGCCGGTTCCTGCCGGCAGTCAATAGATTCCCTTCGTCTGCCGGCGGTCAAGGGTTCAAGCCGCTCGCGGGTTATATCCACGGCAAAGGATTAAAGTTCGGCATTCATATGATGCGCGGCATTCCCAAACTGGCCGTGGAACGCAATACGCCGATTCTCAACAGTTCTGCCACGGCCAGGGAGGTGTACAGCGACCAGGTGTTATGTACCTGGCTGGGCGATATGTATTCCATCGATCCGGCCAAATCCGGCGCGCAGGCGTATTATAATTCCTTGTTTGAGCTGTACGCCTCCTGGGGCGTTGACTTTATCAAAGTGGATGATATTTCCCGTCCCTATCATAAAGAGGAAATCGAGATGATCCGTCATGCCATGGATCATTGCGGCCGGTCCATGGTTTTAAGCACCTCTCCGGGCGAGACGCCGATTGAAAACGCCGGGCATATCAGCCGTCATGCCCAGATGTGGCGCATCATCGATGATTTTTGGGACAACTGGTCGCAGCTGGCCATGCATTTTTCCCTTTTTGAAAAATGGCTTCCCCATATGGGCCCCGGTCACTGGCCGGATGGCGATATGCTGCCTCTGGGGCGGATCGGCATAAGGGCTGAACGCGGTGATAACCGGATGAGCCTGCTGACCCCGGATGAACAAAAGACCTTGATGTCGCTGTTTCTGATTTGCCGTTCACCGTTGATGTTCGGCGGCCATCTGCCGGACAATGATTCTTTCACATTGAGTCTCATCACCAATGCTGAAGCACTGGCCGTGCTGCAAAAAAGTAAAAACAACCGCTTGCTTTTCAATGAAGGCGATAAAATCGCATGGATCGCCGACGATTTGCACTCGGATGCCAGGTATGTCGCCGTGTTTTTCAGTCCCGATCAAAAACCGATTCAGGAAAATAATGCCGTGTGGAGCAGCAAACCGGTCACTTACAAAGCCGGAGAACAAAGCGTCATGGTGACCGTGAATATTGCAGGCGCCAAAAAGCTTTATCTGGTTGTGACCAATGGCGGGGATGATAATAACTGGGATCATGCCGACTGGATCGAACCAAAACTCATCGGCCGCAACGGCGAAGTAAACCTGACCGGCCTGAAATGGGTCAGCGCCAGCGCAGGTTGGGGAAACGCGACCGTCAACCATAGCGTGGCCGGAAATACACTGGCGGTGGACAGCGTCGAATATGCTAACGGCATCGGCACGCATGCGAATTCCATCATCGAGTACGATCTGCCGGCAGGATACGATGCCTTTACCGCTTTGGCCGGATTGGACCGGGAATGCGTTTCCCATGTCGAAGGCGCAACGGTCCGGTTTCATGTTTTCAAGCAAAATCCGTTCGGATCAGTTTCTGAAGATTCAACCCGGATAGCGATCCATTGCACCCAGCTTGGTTTGCAAGGCCCAGTCATCGTTCGTGATTTATGGGCTCAACGCGATTTGGAATGCGGGAATAAAATCGTTTTATCCGTACCCAAACATGGATCCCGATTGCTCAAAATCTCGCCGCAGTGATTGTGGGGTTTCTCAGAACGCAAAGAGATGAAATGCCGAAAGCGGCGCCCCCCTCTTTTTGAGACATCCGGGCATCTATATGCCAGGGAAGCCAAAACCGTCTATGTCAACGTTGTTAACCGGCACAAGGAAAACAGCATTAGCGCTGATATTTTCAGCAACTCGGGACCATTTGCCGGGAATGCCGAGACTACGCTTTTAACGGCCGCTTCACTGGAAGAGCCATTCAGTTATGACAAGCGGGAGCAGTATCTTCCGGTCGGCAAAACCGTAAAAACCGAAGGAAATAAAATCAGCGTTTCTTTCCCTGCACATTCGTTTACGCAGATCAAAATCACCGTTAAGCCTTGATGCCACCGGCTGATCGATCGACAGGATAGCAACTCTAAATGAAGGATGCATGACCATGAAAAAGTACATTTGCCTGATTACGCTCGCCGTTTTGTGTTTTTATTCATGGGGCTTTTCGGGGGACGATTGTGAAAAAGACATTGACGACCAGAGAGGGGTCATGGTTCCCTGGCAAAAAGGAGCCCATGAAACCGGCAAGTACCGCAATGTTTTTCTGGAGGCCGGTTATAGCCAGGAAGATATCAATGCGAAACTGGCCAAAGCCTACTATGATGTATTCGAGGGACCGGATCGTGTCTGTTTTCAAGTGGGCGATACCATGGCCTATATTTCCGATTTGAAGAACCACGATGCACGCACCGAGGGACTTTCCTACGGCATGATGGTCGCCGTTCAGCTTGACAAGAAAGAGGTGTTCGACCGTTTGTGGCGATGGACGAAAAAGACGATGCAGCACCAGGGAGGCGCGCGCGATGCCTATTTTGCATGGAGCGTCAATCCGGAAAGCGACAAGCACAATGCCGAGGGTTCAGCTTCCGACGGCGAATTGTATTTTATCACTTCGCTGTTGTTCGCCGGCAACCGCTGGGGTAATGATACCGGTATTAACTATTACGGCGAGGCACGCAGGATTCTCGATGCCATGTGGCTTAAGGATGGAACAGAAGGAATCATGAATGTGATTAATGTTAAGGAGAAGAAAATTACCTTCGTGCCGGATAAATCGGGTTATGACTGGACCGATCCCTCTTATCATTTACCGGCCTTTTTCGAAATATGGGCTGAATATGCCCGGGATGGCAGAGAATCATTTTACAGAGAATGCGCCGATACGGCACGCGCCTATTTGCACAGGGCCTGTTCCGCTCCAACCGGATTAAATGCCGACATTACCGAATTCTCGGGCGAACCGCGCAAGTTCGGTTTTATGCCGGCGGCTTTCCGTTTCGATTCATGGCGCGTGCCCATGAATATTGCGATGGATTATTCATGGTACACTAAAGACCGGGCCTGGCAGCAGGATTACGGCAAAAGAATTCAGAACTTTTTGTTCTGCAAGGGCCTGGATACATTCGACGATCAATTCAATCTGGATGGAACCCCGCCACGCTGGATACTTCCTGCCGGAGGGTACCAGAAATTGCGCCATTCATTAGGGTTGGTGGCGACCTCCGCAGCGGCCTCGATCATGGGCACACAGGCAAAAAGCTGGAAATTTGTCGATGCCGTGTGGAATGCCAAACTGGAGCCTTATGCCGATGGTTACTTTGACCCGTACTATGATGGTCTTCTCTACCTGTTTAGTTTAATGCACCTGAGCGGCAACTATCGGATTATTGCTCCTCAGTCCAAATAAGGAAAATTTTATTGATCAAAATAGTCGAAATTGATAGGAATTTTTATTGTGCCGGAGTCAATAAAAATCGAGGAAATTATCCTCCGTCAAGTGCCTGATACCCCATTTTCAGAGCGCAAAGCCATCATCCGGCCCCCTCACCGCTTCATAACTGCCAGAAAATTAGTCAAAAGAGACCTGCAGTGCAGGCAAATTTTCTGAAATGTGTTGGGGATAATTATGAGGTGGTTGGATTCTATTGAAAAAGTTATGCTGTGAAAAAACTCCTGTGAACTCTTAAAGATGTACCATAAGCAGCCCGAAAGGGGCGTGTATGAAAAAGAAGCTGATTCACTCCGTACTCTGTCTTTTCCTGCTGGCTGGTTTCGCGGCATCCGGGCATGCGCAGTGGTCGAAAACCAATTGGACCGCAGCCAGCAGTTATTTCGACTTTTACAGCAATCAGAACAATGTTATCGCGCGGACATGGGACACACAGAACGCTGGCCGCACCTTTGTCACCTCCGATAATGGCGCGAACTGGACACTGGTTGCCGCCGACAGCAGTAAAGATATTTTGTCAATGATAGTATTGAGCGATACCATGCTTGCCGGAACATGGGATGGTTTGATCAGCACCACTGTCGGCAGCACAAGCTGGACTGGCCTTACCCCTGCAGGTATTGCTGCGGACGCTGCTATCTGCGCTATTTCAAGGATCAATACCACTCTCTATGCAGGCGCTGTGGGTACAGTTTATAAATCTTCCGATAGCGGCAGTTCCTGGACAGAAGTTAAAACGGGGATACCTGCGAACGCCCACATCACTTCGTTTGCCGAAATCGGAGACGCCGTCTTTGCCTCCAGCGATAACAGCGGCGTGTATGTGACGACCGATGCCGGTGCAAGCTGGTCAGCCATCAATACCGGTTTAACTGATCGGAATATTGCACAACTCGTGACAATGGGCGATAGACTGTTCGCCATAACCTTGAAAGGCGGCACGTTTGTTTCCAGCAATAACGGGACGAGTTGGACGGGAATCACGCTGGCCGATATCAACTGTCTGGTCGTTGCAGACGGCAAGCTGTTTGCGGGAACAGACACCGCGGGCATGTACATGTCTTCCGACAACGGCACAACCTGGGAAACTATCACCATCACCGGATTGGCTGCAGGCACCCGTATTTGGTCCATGGTCGTCACCGGCACCAGCCTCATGGCAGGCACCAGCGACGGTGTCTGGATCGCTCCGCTCTCGTCGTTGATCACCTGTGTTCAGGAAAATAATATTCCCGAGATGTATGTGCTCGAGCGGAATTACCCGAATCCGTTCAATCCGGCCACAACGATTGGCTTTACGATCCCTGTCTCAGAAAAAGTGTCACTCACTATTTACAATGCCATCGGTCAAAAAATACGCACCCTGGTCGATGCTCCGATGTCGAGTGGCATGCATCAGGTTGTCTGGGATGGTCTCACCGATACCGGAATGCATGTCTCCAGCGGTGTGTTTCTGTACGAACTGCGCGCGGGGACATTCCGCGATGCGAAGAAGTTGCTGTTGATGAAATAACTATTCACCTACAGGTAACCATGACCGAACCTAATATATATGGTTGGCCTGTACCGGTCGAGACATAAGCAGACAACGAACATACAAAGGATCGAAAGATGTTGAGCACAGCAGGAAAACACATCAATAGACGCGATTTCATACTTAAATTAGCCGGGGCGGCGGCGCTTGCGGGCATCACAAGCCCTTTTGATTACGCCAGGGCTGCGATTTCCCCGGGCGAAAAAGGCATCT
>CAUJEL010000056.1 GCA_963169875.1 Candidatus Zhuqueibacterota bacterium | reverse complement strand
TCTTCAGGTTGACGAGACCCCGATCCGTGTGCAGGACCCTGCGGTCAAGGGCAAATGCCACACCGGATACATGTGGCCCTATCTGGATCCGGTACAGGGTCTGGTTGTTTTTGACTATCAACCAAGACGTAACAAAGACGGACCGGCAGATATGCTGAAAAAGTATTCCGGCGCCTTACAGGCCGATGGCTATGAGAGCTATAACCAGTTTGAACACCGCGCCGGCATCACTTTATTGGGTTGTTTCGCCCATGCCAGGCGCTATTTTGAAAAAGCCCTGAATCAGGACAACCCGCGCGCAGTCTGGATGCTGACGGCAATTCAGAAACTCTACCTGGTTGAACGGGAGGCCCGTGAGGCCGGACTTTCGTACGCTGACCGTTATCAATTACGTCAGGAAAAATCTCTTCCCCTCATGGTTGAGATCAAAGAATGGCTACATCTGAATGGCGCCAAAGTATTGCCCGCTTCTCTGATCGGCAAAGCCATCAATTATACGGTGGGCATGTGGCCGCGTCTGGAGCGTTATATCTCAGATGGCCGTTTCGAAATCGACAACAATCTGATTGAGAATGCAATCCGACCTATTGCCGTGGGCCGTAAAAACTATCTTTTTGCCGGTTCGCATGAGGCCGCAAAAAACGCGGCGTTGATTTATTCGATAATGGCTACAGCCAAATATCATGATGTCAATCCGGCTTTGTATCTGGAGTATGTCTTCCAGACCATCCTGGACTATCCCTTCCACAAATTAGCTGATCTGCTACCACAAAACTGGAAGACCCGTTCCCAAAACTAAGCCGTTCCCACTCCTTCCTGGTGGGGTGTACTTGGCCGAATGCTTACAGATAATCGAGCATTGAAAAGAGGCCCAAACTGGTCAAGTACTTCTTCCACACCGGATGATCCCTTATTGCTCACTACACGCTCGTAGGCCTGCTTCATGTTCCCGCGCTCGACTTCTTGATCGATATGGCCTCACGGCAGATTACCAGGTCTCCTCGGCAAGTCCCTTACACCTTCACACTTATGCCTGCCACATATACATGCGAACCCTCCGGGCAAGTTTCGAACTTTGATCAAAAACATATGCCTTATGTTCCGGCTTGCATGCCTCTATGTGATTCCTGTTCGTTGGGCCAGTACTTTACCTGCAGCTTCCTTCAAACGTTGGGTCGCCACCGTTACACTTACCGTTCAGCTAATGATTCCCCTATTCAGGCTCATGGGAGACTTGCACTCCCCTATGTGTGGAAAATGCCGAGTACACACAAAAAAATGGGCAGTCCAATAATCTGACTGCCCATCTCATGAAGCTTGTTATTCAAAATATAAAATATTTATTTTACGATCAGCATTTTCTTGATCGCGCTAAATTCCTTTGTTTCTAAACGATATAAATAGGTCCCCGTAGGCAATTTCAAGCCATTATCAGAACAACCATCAAACACAACATGATGCTTCCCAGCTTTGAAGGTGGCGTCAATCAGTGTCCTGATCTTTTGACCCCAGATGTTGAAAACATCAAGTTTTACCATTCCTTCGCTTTTCAGTTTAAAAATGATAGTCGTCTCAGGATTAAATGGATTGGGATAATTTTGGCCAAGATCATAGACACTTGGTGCAGCAATTTCTACCATAACTGGAGCATGCATCGTGATGGTGCCATTTATCGAAATATCTGCCAGTTTATAATAGTAAGTTTGACCGATGACTACATCTTCATCGACGAATGAATACGATTGTTCCGCCGAAACAGTGCCTGCACCCGGAATCATTTTTTGATTTAAAGCCAAAAATGGCCCTGATTTGTTAAATGAACGGTACACTCTAAATCCTAGATTATCCGTCTCAGAACCAGTCCTCCAAGATAATTGTGCTGCACCATCTTCGGACCTTGCTTCGAAGGAAGCCAATTCAACGGGCACAAAAGTATTGTTCATAACAAATTCAGCTAAAAATGGATCTATCTGGATTTCTTCACCTGTTAAATCGTTGCCGTTGTCTTCAGTGACTAGATAGGTAGGTTGATAAGGATTTGGAAACCAAGTCACCTTTGCCGTATCTGGCAATAGGTCATATTTTATTTCAACTTGCAGTAGACTTATCCAGTCCATTATGGCGGGTATTTCAACATATGAACCAGAGAAATGAGCAAATATAAATCGTACACGCGTATATTTCAATTCACTTAGTGTATAAATCAGGCTGTCTGCTGTTGTTACATACCCATCACCATCAGTTCTTTTGGGAAAAACAACTTCCTTAAAAGTAACCGCTTTGAGGTGATTAGTTAGCGATGGATCGAGTTGAAAGGCATTTTGAAATCCTCTTATTTTATGAACAACGCCATCACCCTTGACCTCAAGAGCTACAGTGATAGCACCCGTCGATGTAGATGGATCAACAATTTTGTCAACGAGTTTAAGGCGAGTATCCAGTTTCGCCCAAACATTGCCTGCCATAAACAGGCTAATGAGCAAAACCAGAAAAAAGCGAGACATGATTTTTGTTTTCATAAGTTTATCTCCTAATGAAAGACAGTGAAATTTTTATTCTTAAGCGATAATTCTAGTGAGGGATGTTCCAAGGACATTCCTTGCCTTGATTAAGATAATATACATTATTATCGCCTGTTTCGACTTGCGTCGAGAAATTATAGTCACCATCTTCATAAGGTTCAGCACCTTGATTACTATAGACAACATTGTTATCCTGGGTAGTAATAGCAAAATCCCTGTTGCCGTCAGCAGCGATAAGTCCCCATATGCCTCTCGTGCCGAGATCCTCAGCGCCTCGTGCACCAGCATATTCGAAATACTTATCAGCACCCGATGTGAAATTATACGGATTTGTTGGTGTCAAGTTGCCGATATCGATTAAACTTGCACTTGCCACTTGAAGATGATTTCGATGATATACAATGATATAGTAGTTGCCCACATTTGTGGTAGCCATTGGCAATCCAATCGAACCATCTGTATTTAAGACATTACCATCTTCATCCAAGAAACCACTTCTCATTTCCAAGGCTGTGGGCCAATCCCAAGGATGGTTAATTAATCCAATATAGATCCAGTCCACTGCATTAGTCGGGATAGAAGGAGCAACTCTATGATCAGCG
Organism: Candidatus Zhuqueibacterota bacterium; assembly: GCA_963169875.1. Taxonomy (GTDB): domain Bacteria; phylum Zhuqueibacterota; class Zhuqueibacteria; order Residuimicrobiales; family Residuimicrobiaceae; genus UBA2214. Next base: position 22,457 of record CAUJEL010000056.1, on the reverse strand, counting down.
AAGGGTGAAGTCAATGGTATTGCATTTCCTCCAAAATACCAGGTTTGGAGTCGAGTATCCATAATTGGATCACCGGCAGAACCGGTATCAATGTAAGGTCCTTCGAGGCAGAGCTTCGCATAGATCACTGCGAGGCTTGATTGATAATGCACATAAATCCAATCTGACACGGCGGGTGTAGCACTTCCGCTCCCGGGAATGGTGGCATTAACGATGTCGACATCGCCGTCGGCGCCGGTGTCGCCGCCAGCGCCATTGTTATAATCGGTCCAGGCGCTTGCATACCAGCGTTTCATGGCAAAGGGCTGTACAACGCCATCCTGCTCAGACGTGTTGAATGCAAAAGCCATAGTGCGTCCGGTGAGATCGGTGCCGCGGTTGGCAATGCGATACCAGCGCACAAAATTGTCCGCAGGCGTATTAAAGGGGTACTGAAATGGCATGGTGAAACGAGTAATGACACCTGAACGAGTCGTGCCCGCTCCTGTGAGACCGGCAAAACCATCCGTGGCATAATTGGAGCAGCTCACGCGGCCCAGGAGCTTGCCGGTGTTGCCGTCGCGGCCAAAATCATAAACATCGCCATCCACCACGACGCGGCTCATGCTGTTGGTATCCGGTGTGGCTGGAGTGGTAATGTACGTGGTCAATTGCATGCCATTCTGCAGGTAGACGCTCACGGCGCCTGACGGTGCCACGGCAAGACACAGCCCAATCAGCAAAGTAAAAAACAATACATTCAATTTCATGTTGCCCTCCTTGATAGTGGGTTTATGTTTTTTAACGTTTTGTATCCATTTTTTGTTTTCGTTTTTTCGTCCTCATGTTAGCTCTGGCAGCAATAGCCGGTTAGAATTCTCAAGAAAATTGTCATAATAATATGCCACACCATCACAAAACAGTGACATAGACAGGGACTTGGCCCGGGTGCACAACCGGTGCCCCTGGCGGGGGCTCAGATGCACTAAGCCTCCGCCAGGAAACCTGTCTACTTTATGCCGCAGAACGGTGTAACTCTGGCGCGGCGTTTCGCAGAGCCGCGCCAGGAATCCTGATTAATTCGTTGAAATCGTGAACTTGTTCGTTCCAGTCTGGATTACAATTTGATTGGTGAAGGTTTGGATACCGGTTGCAGTCCAGGTATTTGGATTATTCAGGTTCAATGCGACGGTATAAGGAGCTGCAGAAGTTCCGGAACCTGCCCGTACCAAGCTTGCATTGGTGACGTTGGTCATTTCATTGCCAATGATGCCATCAATCTCTAGAGGCACGGTTGGCGTAGCCCAAGTGCCATTATAAGACAGGAACTGGCCTGAAGTACCCTGAGCACTCGGCATCGTATAAGCGGTAGTTCCACTTCCGATTGTCAAAGTGGCCTGGAAGGTTTGCAACGCTGTCCAGGTATTGGCGTTGGCCAAATTCAATCCAAGCGTATAAGGAGCTGCGGTTGTCCCAGAGCCGGAACGCGTCAAGGTTGTATTGGTGGCGTTATTGACTTCATTTCCGATGATGCCATCGATTTCTGCAACGGGTGCCGGAGTTGCCCAAGTTCCATTATAGGCTAGGAATTGGCCGGTGGTACCCTGAGCCAGTGGCATATCATATCCTGTTGTAGTAGTGCCAATACGCACACCCGCTTGAAGGGTTTGCTTGCCAGTCCATGTATTGACACTGGCCAAATTGAGAGCCACAGTATACGGAGCAGCCGTCGTACCGGAACCAGCCCGTAACAGGGTTGCATTCGTAACGTTTGTCATTTCATTACCAATGATACCATCGACTTCAACCAAACTCGCCGGGGCTGCCCAGGTTCCGTTTCCACTTGCATCAGATGTCATCACATAATTTGCGGCTGGCGCAGTCGTCATCTGAAAAGTAGCTGTTTTTGTTTTTCCGTTTACATCCAATTTTGTCGCAGCATCAGGGAGTGTCGTGCCGATACCTACCGTTCCATCCTGCGTAATATGCATCAACACCGCCGGCGTCGCTGCACTGTTTTTAATCTGCAACTGCGCAAAGGCGCTCATCGAGAGCACCAACATGAAAACAATAACCATCCCAATTCGTTTTGACATAACACACTCCTCCGTTTTTCTCAACAGCTGGTAAAATTCTCTTTTTTGTTCTTTTGCATCCCTGGTTGTCATCATCTCTCAGTACCTGTCGGGCTCCCCTCCTGTTTTTGCTGATGAATCTTGTTATTTTGATTAAAAGATAATCTTCACCATCATTTCATCAGCAAATTAACAAATATTATGCCAAAAGATTACAAATATTCAAATAATTGTTTTTATTATTATTAGATTATGTCCCTCAAAATAAATTACCTTCATCTTGTCATTTTTTCACGACACTCTGTCATACGAAAATGTGTTAAAAATTTTGCATGCTTCACGCGGTTTCTTCTTCACCCAGATCATGCTGCACCACCTGACCCGGTCGCGTCAACTGCCCCGGCCAAATCTTCCGGCCCGGATAAATGCTGGTATTGATGCCCGTCTGTACCCCATCCGAAAGAATCGCGCCCAATTTGCGCCGGCCGGTATCGACTTTCTTCCCTTTGATCAGTGATTGCACCTCTTTATGATCATGCCGCACATTAGCCGTGATCGTGCCCGCGCCGAGATTACATCCCTCACCCACCACCGAATCCCCTATATAAGAGAGATGGGCGATATGGCTGCGATTCATCACAATGCTGTTCTTGACCTCCACCGCATGACCGATGCGGCAGTGATCGCCAATCGCCGTGAAGCGGCGAATGTAGCAATTGGGTCCGATATCACAATGCTCACCAATCACCACCGGTCCCTCGATGTAACTTCCGCTGCGGATGAGCGTGTCCGCGCCGATCTGCACCGGCCCCTTGATGACCGCGCCGGGTTCCACACTGCCACGATTCACGCTATCACTCATAGCCGTCATGAGAAATTCCTGATGCTTGAGCAAATCCCAGGCATACCCCGTCGGCAGCCAGAATCCGGTGATCGATTCGATGATGAAATCAGCCTGCCGCGCTTTCTCCATGATGGCGCCAATGATTTCAATCTCGCCGCGTTCGCTCAAAGGCAGCTTTTCGATGAGATCGAATATGTCCGGTTCAAAAATATAACAACCAATATTGGCCAGATTGCCCAAAAAGGTCTGCGGCTTTTCCACCATATTGATGAGCCGTTTGTGCTCATCCACCTGACAAACGCCATAGATGGAGGGATCGGGCACAGGTTTGGCCAGCGCCGCATAAGAATGGTCCAGCAGCTTGATGAAATCTTCACGCGCAAACAGATCATCGCCGTTCATGGCCACGAAACGTCCGCGAATGTGAGGTTTGGCCTGCAAAATCGCGTGCCCGGTGCCCAGCTGTTCCTTCTGCTCCTGATACACCAGGCGAATACCCCGGTACTCATCTCCCAGGAGGTCCCGGATCATCTCCTGTCTGTAACCGGTGATGAGGATGACCTCATCGAACAATCCGGTCATCTGATCCAAGCTGTGATAAATCAACGGCCGGTTCACAATGGGCAACAGGGGCTTGGGACGTGTGAGCGTCAATGGATAGGTACGGGTGCTCTTGCCGGCCACCATCAGAACTGCTTGCATCGCATCATCTCCTTTTTTTGAACAGCGAACATACACTATCCCAATTTACTAAAAGGGATTGCATAGATACAAGCGAATTCCTCACATTTTTTATCATAATAATAGTGCACGATGCCAAAGAACATCCTGCTACACCCAAGCCTTGCATTGGGATTTGGCTTTTCACCATGCAAATCGCGAAATCACGAACTCTTGGTGATATCCCCTTATTCCTGGTCTTTTCTTTCTTTGGTGAACAAACCATAACTCATATATTTAATTGATCTTATCGATCAACTCGCTCATCTTCTGATGCTAATACAACAAATTCCATACCAAAAAAATCAAATTACGGATAAAATCGCGCCCGCAAGGCCGGGCTGACACTATTGCACGGCCAAAAGCCGGATAAATTATAAAAAACAGTTGATTTTCATTGTGTTATATCGTATATTTCCTCGCATAAAGCGGTACGTGCTCTCTTGATCATGCGGGCGCATGCTCTCCGGCAAGCCCCGATAACCCCAATCTAATTATCACAAAACAGGGATTCTTGAGGTGAGGTAAGGGCAATGGAAAAGGTCTTTCCAGTCTGTTTAAAATGCAAAGTGGGGCAACTGATACCATTATCGGACTATGGCCGTGATGGCGCACCCATCATGTACAAAGCATGGGTATGCAGCAATCCCGAATGTGGTTTTAATCTCCGCATCGATAATGGAGAAGTGAGCCGAGGCAGAGAGATTAAAGATTCTATCAAGTAAACCGCAACCTGTCCCAGCAAATCGGGTCATTTAGTCAGGGAGTGTCCCCCAAACAGTTTCACCATCGAGTTTGCAGTGCTGCTTCGAATGCGCTGTTTTCCGGTTTTGGGGCCTCCCTTTTACATTATTAATAGATCTAGAATTTACAAAATGATGCAACGCACACCCGCGCAGCAAAAAAAACCTTTCTGGCAGCGCTATAAAATTCATATCGCCGCTACGGGGTTCGCCATCCTCATCTGGTTTCTCGTGGTTTCCAATGGCATCTATGACTATGAAATCACCGTACCCATTGAAACACCGGTCCTGCAGCCCCATTATGTGATCACCAATGAGATCCCAACCCAGGCGCGCATCAAGGTGCGCGGACAGGGGCTGGCTCTGCTGACGTTTAAACTCTTTCAGGAGGGGCGCCTTGAATTAAATGTGGTGTGGGAACCTGGAGAAAAAATCGTTTATCCCCGCATCCAGGATGTCATTCTCGGCAGCGGCGCCCATTCGATTTCCGTCCTGCAGCTGATCGATCCTCTGGAAATCACTTTGCTCATAGAGGAAACCGCTTCGCGCATCGTACCCGTCAAATCAAATATTTCCATCAAAACGCTGCCAGGTTATACGGTTGTCGGCAATCTCCGCCTCGATCCAACACACGTCACGATACGCGGACCGCAAGCGCTTCTGCAGATGGTCGACTCCATCGCAACCGCCGAACTTATCCTGCAACAAGTCAAGAGCCCCGTTCAGGACCAGATTGCTCTGATCTCGCCACAACCCGATAAATTGTTTTTCCAGCCGTCCGAAGTTCTCTTTCAGGCCGATGTGCAAAAATTGATGGAGCGACGGCTCAGCCCGATCCCTGTGGGGTCACGCAATCTGCCGCACGGATACCGCGCCATTGTCCTGCCCGCTTCCCTGAGCCTGATCGCTGAAGGCGGCGTGGAAGTGATCTCAACACTGGATGAAAAAGACATTGTCGCCTACATCGACTACGCCCGCCAGCCCAAAGACGCCAGCGCACAATTTCCAGCCTATCTGGAACCTGTGGAAAACGTTCGTTACCGGGATATTTCACCCAAGCGCTTCAAACTTATCCTGGAAAAAGAGTGATGCGCATCCTCGGCATCGAAACTTCATGCGATGAAACCAGCGCAGCCGTGGTCGAGGACGCCCGCGTTCTCTCAAACATCATCGCAACGCAAAAAATTCATGAGCAGTACGGCGGCGTCGTGCCCGAGTTCGCATCCCGGGCCCACATGCGCCAGCTATCCGGCATCATCCGCGTTGCCCTGGAACAGGCGCATACCTCCCTCGATGACCTCAATGGCTTGGCCGTCACCTATGGCCCCGGACTCGCCGGCTCGCTGCTGGTCGGACTCATGGTATGCAAAGCCCTGGCTCTCTCCCTGAACAAGCCATGGATCGGCGTCAATCACATCGAAGGACATATGCTCGCGACCGCTGCTGAAAAAGCGGACATTCGCTATCCCTATATCAGCCTGGTGGCTTCCGGAGGCCACACCCTGCTGGTGCTGGTAAATGCACCGCTCAACTACCAGATCGTCGGCAGAACCATCGATGATGCCGCGGGCGAAGCCTTCGATAAAGTCGCCAAAGTGCTCGGATTGGGGTATCCGGGTGGACCCATCATCGAACGGGTGGCAAGCACTGGTGTTCCCGACGCCATCGCGTTCCCGCGCGCGCTGCGCGAAAGCGGCAATCTCGATTTCAGCTTCAGCGGTCTCAAAACCGCCGTGCTCTACTACAGCCAATCCCTGCCCCCCGAAGTGGCCGGCCTACAGCTGGCGGACATTGCCGCCAGTTTTCAAAAAGCGGTCATCGATGTTTTGTTCAGCAAAAGCCTGGCCGCTTTGCAAAAATTCAAGGCCGAATCGCTGGTTCTGGCCGGCGGCGTCATGCGCAACCGGCCGCTGCGCGACTATTTCACCGCACAATGCCAGAAACACGGCATTCAGCTGGCGATACCCGCGCCGGAATTGTGCACCGACAACGCAGCCATGATCGCTCATACGGGCTATATGCATCTGCTGCATGGAGAACGATCCGATTTCACCCTCGATGTTGCTCCCAACCTTTCGCTGTAATCCGGTCGCCCGTCATGATCACGCTGCACAGCGCCGGCCTCTGCGGCGACGCGCGTAAATGTTGACATGAAACACAGGAATTCGTCTGTAAATCTCGTACCTTTGGAACAACCTTGACCCAATCAGGGTTTAACCACACAAAAGACAATCATTAATCGTTGAGCAGGATGCCACCTTTTTTCTCACATATCGATGTCATGATCTCTGGCAGCTATCTCTACCTGGCCATTCTGGCCATGGCTTTGATCGCTTTGACCATCTTTGTCTACCGGCATACCAATCCCATTGTTGCAAACTGGATTCGTTACCTGCTCATGGCATTGCGGGGTTTTGCGCTTTTCCTGCTGGCGCTGGTGCTCTTTGAATTAACCCTGCAGTGGCAGCGAATCGAAAAACGCCCGCCAACCGTGGCCGTGCTGTTGGACCATTCGGCGAGCATGGGACAGCATGATCACGAGCTGCCGCGCAGCCAGGTTGTATACGACCTGCTCCACGCCCGGCTTCCCCAACACCTGAACCATGATTTCCAGGTCCGGTACTATCTCTTTGACAATCAAACCGCGGAAGTACTGGCCAGCCGCATGGATTCTTTAAATTATCGCGGCGATGCGACTGACATCACCCAGGCGCTTGAATCCGTGAAAAGCGCTCTGATGGAGCAAAACCTGGCCGCCATGGTCCTGCTGAGCGATGGCAACTATACCCACGGCGGCGACCCGGCCCGCTATGCCGCTGAAATGGGCGTGCCGGTCCATTCTATTGGTATCGGCTCTCCACAGCGCATGCCGGATGTGGGTATCGTCTCCGTCGAAGCCAATCCTTTTGCTTTCACGGGTGAAAGCACGCCCATTCAGGTCACTCTGCGCAATAACGGCTTCAAGCAACAATCAACGCGCCTGACGCTGCGCGACGGCGCCGGAGAAAAGCAATCGCTCAGTTGGCATCTTCGCACCAATCCCGCCGACACCACCATGACGCTTCTGTACAAACCCGGGCGCGAAGGCCGGCAAAAACTGACCCTTGAACTCTCCTCTCCCGAATCGGAAGAAAACACCGGCAATAACCACTACACGTTCTATGTGGATGTCCTGAAATCCAAACTGCGCATTTATCTGCTCGCCGGGACCGCCTCGGCCGATGTGGCTTTTTTGCGCCGCCATCTCACCACCAGCGAGCGTTTCGAGATCCGCGTCCTGACAGAATCAGGCAATGGACAATTCTACGAAATGAATCGCGCCCAGGCCGTTATGGACAGCCTTGATCACGGCGATCTCTTTGTTCTCTATGAAATGCCTACGCCGCAGACCTCGCAGCGTCTGCTGACCGAACTACTCAAAACCTTGCAGCAGCGCCCCCGCCCAATATTGTTCATCGCCGGGGAGGCTGTCGACTGGTCGCGAACCGCCGCACTCAACCCGCATCTGCCCATTCGCAGCGACGTCCTCACCATGAGCAGCATGGAAATCGTCCCCCTGCTCACACCGCAGGGACAGCTGCACCCGCTCATGCAAATACCTTCGCGGGACATCACCGCCTGGTCCCTGCTGCCGCCTGTTTCAACGCGCTACCGCGTGCGCAGCTGGTGGCCGGATGCCGAGGTGCTGGCACAAGCGCGAATCGCTTCCAGTGCGGCCGCCGGCCCCAGCCAGGACACCTGGCCGTTCATTGTGGTTCGCAGCAGCAGCAACAAATCCGCTGCCATCCTGGGCAGTGATCTCTGGCGCTGGCATCTTATGATGGCGGGCATCGGCAACAGCGATGAAGTATATCACAATTTTCTCCAGAACCTGGTGCGCTGGCTGCAGATCGAACGCAACACCGATCTGATCCGGCTGCAAACCGATCAGGCAAGCTATCACTATGGTGATCAGGTGCATATCACCGCCCAAGTCGTTGATGCGCAGTTCAAGGCCATCGATGATGCGGAAGTGCAAGTCTTCATCAAAGAGGATTCCAGCGAAAACGCCGTCTTTTTGGCGCCGGCTGGCAAAGGGAGCTATACAGGCGTTTTCCGCCCTGAAACAGCCGGGGATTTTCAGATGCGCGCCGTGGTCCGGCGCGGTGAGCAAACCATCGGTGAAGCAAACCATCTCTTCAGCGTCGGCTCCTACAGCCAGGAATTGAGTGAAACCATCTTGCAAGAGCCCCTGCTGCGACAGGTAGCCCACCTCAGCGGCGGCCGTTATGCACGGCCGGACTCGGCGGGCGTTCTCCTGGCATCCATCACGGGCCGCACGCTGGAACGCATCCTTACCCGCGACGCTGAACTATGGCATCGCTCCTTCATGATGATCATGATTTTGGCGTTGTTAAGCCTGGAATGGTTTATCCGTCGCCGCAAAGGGATGCTGTAATAACCTTTCTGCATCACATGTTGATTGTGGCTATTAATACTATATACTTGAGGAATTTTTGTTGAACGGCATGAAATCTCGCACTCGTAAATTGCATCTCCTGGCTGCAGCATCTGTCTTGGCACTTTTAAGCGCCGTTTGTTCGCCCCTTTTCGCACAGGTGACCCTCGGCGGCGGACGCGGCCATCTGCGTCTGCTCGACGCCGAACCGGTTCCGGCAGGCGATTTGTATGTCAATGGATTTTACAGCGTCTATGTGAAAAAGGTCCATCGCACGGCCTATGGCAGCAGCGGTGAAATCACCGGCAAGCAGGAAGAACTGGTCTCCGATCACACGGTCAATCTCAGTCTGACCCTGGGACTGTCGCGCCTCTTTGAGATCTATGCCCATGCGGTGCCCTATCAGGACAACCAGCAGGACCTGTGGGGACCAAATGGCGACACCCGTCTGGGAATCAAAGTGCACATACCCAACCAGGGCCACGCTTTACAGACCGGATTTGCCGGTTTTGTCCATTTGCCCACAGCCCCGCTGCATAACGTGCCCTACGAAGGCTACAGCACCGGAGCCTATGGCTGGGGGCTGCTCGGCCTGGCTACGCTCGATCTGCGCTCCAGCGCTCTGGCCCTGCCTTTTAAAATATCGTTCAACCTGGGATACCGGGACCTCGACTGGCAGGATCGCTATTTCAGCTCCGCAAAGGATCAACTGCTGGCCGGATTCGGATTCAAGATTCCGGTGAAATCAGCACTGGTTTATTGGGAAACCACCGCGGAGATTTTTATCAACCAGACGGACCGCATGTCCCTGCGACAGAATCTGATACGCATGTCGCCAGGCGTCCGTTTTGTCGGCCCGGCGAAACTCATCTTTGATGTGGCCGCAGATCTGCGCATGGGCAATTATCGTCCCGACGCAGCAGCCATCAAGTCAAATCCGTTCCTGAAAGAATACGCTGAATGGAAAATCGTCCTGGGTGTGACCTATCGCGCACAACTCTTCAATAATCCCGCTCCTGAAGAACGCGCCCGTACCCTCTACCAGGAGAAGGAACGCGAGAAAGCGGAGGAAATCCGCAAACAGCGCCAGCAGATCAACCAGGAATTGGAAGAGCTGCGCAAGAAAGTGGAACAAGGTCAGCAGCAAGTACCCAAGTAAGGCATCCAAGTGGAAAAAGATATGCATCTATTCGAGAGGCAGACATATATTGTGCATCCGCGGATCAGGTTGGCATCTGTTCTTATGCTGGCGTTGCTGCTTCTTTCACTCTGTGATTGGGCATCCGCCGCGCCCGGAAACCGCCAGGAAACGGATCTGGAAAAGTCTTCAGCCAGGCTGTTTGCGGAAGCACAAACGCTTCTTGCAGCCCGGGATTATTGGGCGGCCGCACGGGATCTCATCCTTGTTCTGGATTTCAATCCCAATTACGAGAAAGTCGATCAAGTCGTCTTTATGCTGGGAGAATGCCTCTATGAAATTGGCTTGCCACAAGGAGCATCACGCCTCTATCAACATCTGATAACCCGCTATCTGCGCAGTCCGCTGCTGCCTGAAGCCCTGCTCGGACTGCAGCGCATCGAATACGATCGTCAGGACTATCCCCGTTGTATCGATCATCATGAGGCCATATTCCGGTCTCAACCTTCATTGCCGGTTGCGGATGCGTCCAACTATTTTGCAGGATTGGCCTATTATCATCTCCGCGACTATCCCAAAACCATGGAACTGTTGAGTAAAATTTCGCTCACCAGCTCATACGCTCCCCATGGTCAATACACGCTGGCCCTGGCACAGATGCGCATGAAACAGGTGCCGCGCGCTATCACCACGCTGCGCAGCATCTGCGCCATGGCGGTGGAGAACGATGAGATCCGCGCTTTGATCGATGAATCCCATCTGACCCTGGGGTATCTTTACTATGAACTGGGCTATTATCAGCGGGCCCACGCGCAGTTCATTCAGGTGTCACCGGTTCATGAGAATCAGGATGCCGCGCTGCTCGCGGCCGGGTGGGCGCTGCTCCAGGATGGGCAAATATCAGCAGCCATCGCGCCGTTGACCGAATTGGTACATCGCTTCCCGCTGCGCGAAAGCGCCGAGGAAGGTCTCTTTTTGCTCGGCCGCTGCTATATGAGTCTGAAGCAGTATGAGGATGCCATCAACATTTACGACCATCTCATCGCACTCTTTCCCAGCAGCGCAGCCATGCCGGGGATAAAAGAAGAGGCGCAGGGGACACTTTTGGACGAGAGCATCGCTGTCGAAAAGATCAAAACCGATCTGCTGGTCATGGAGAGCAATTTGCTCGACGCGCTGCCCCTGCCCGGAGACAACGTATTACTGCCGCATTATTATGGCGAAGAACACAACCGCATCATGGACACCAGACAGGGATTACTGCGCCGGATTCAGGAAGAACGCGAAAAGATGAATGCGGCCTTTCAGGAAATACAGTATCTGCGCGAGTTGATGGTTCGCAAACAGGACCGCCAGGATTGGCGCGCCTACGCCGAATACAGCAAATCTCGCGCACTCTTTATGCAAAGCATGCAACCTTGAACAGGACCTCGCGACATGGTTTTGGCAAATAAAAAATATTTTCTGATTTACAGTATTGTTTTTCTGACCATACTGGGAAACATGCACGCCCAATCCGCGGACGCGCAGCAAAAAACGACCGCCAATCAGGCAAGCCAGGACATGGATAAGCTCAGCCATACCATCGCCGAGCACGAAAATCTCCTCAGCAAGTATCCGGATAACGATTTCACGCCCACGGTGCTTTTGCAGCTCGCCCAGCTCTATCAACGTCAAGCAGCCGCTCTCTTCCAGGAGCGTATGGAAACCTACGATAAAGAATTGCTCGCCTATGAGCGAAAAGAGCGCGCGGAAGAACCCGTCGTGCCGCAAATGGATCTGAGCCGGGGCATCACCCATCTGGAACAGCTGGTGCAAAATTACCCCAGGGTCGCTTTCCGCGACAAGGCCCTTTATATGCTGGGCATGAGTTATATTCAGACGGGGAACGCTGCAAAAGCCAAAACCTGTTTTGAGAGCATAGTTCACGAATTCCCCGATTCACCCAATGCAACGGAATCCCATTTTCGTATCGGCGAATTCTATTTTGATCATCGCGATTACAAACAGGCCATCACCCATTACCAAAAGTTGCTGGACAAATGGGACAGCGCCTATTTTGATATGGCCCTGTATAAACTCGGCTGGTCCTATTATAATTTGAGCGATTACCCACATGCCATAACCAGCTTTATCTATCTGTTGGAGGACATGGCCCTGATAGAACGGACCGCTTCGCAGCAATTGAGCCGTTCAAAAGCGGATTTGAGCGCCGAGGCCATTCAGTACATCGCCAGCTGCTATGCGGAATTTGGCGGCCCTGAATCGGCCAAAAACTTCTTCGCCAGCCGAACAGAAAAAGCTTATACCCAACCCATTCTTTTCAAGCTGACCGAACTCTATCAAAAGCGCAGTTATTATCCCGAAGCGGTTGCCACTCAGGAGGTTATCCTGACCCTCTATCCCCGGGATGAACGCGCGCCAACGATCATGCAGCGCATGGCCGATGATTTGAAGGTGGACGGTCAACCGGAAAAATCGCTGCAAATGCAGGAACGCATCGTCTCTTACTTTTCACCCGGCAGCAACTGGATGCTGCATCATACCGATGCAGTGATCCAGGCCCGGGGCGATAGCCTGGCGCGTGCAACGCTCCGCTTTCTCGGCCTGCACCATCAGTCCCAGGCACAGCGCGGTAATGATCTGGCGTCCTACACAAAAGCCATCGAAAAATACGCCGAGTATCTGCGCAAATACGCGCAGTCCAGCGATGCCGCGGAGATCGAATACCTGCTGGCCGAGTGCCAGTACGCCCGGGCCGATTATGCTGCTGCTGCGGCGGCCTACACCAATGTGCTGACGCAGTATGACACAACCCGCTTCCGTCATGATGCGGCTTACAACCGCGTGTTATGTCAATTACAACTGCTCGGCAAAGATGAAGCCGCCGATACCACCATGGTGCGACTGCCGCGCTTCATCGGCCGCGCCGATACCGTGAACATATCAGTGAGCCGGCCCAGTGAGAAGGACCTCCTGCTGGCCTGCCATGAATTCGTGACTCTGTTTCCGGACAGTAAAAATTACGATCAAGTCCTGATGAAAATGGCGGAGACGCTGCATGAAATACATGCTTTTGAGGCGTCCGCCCGTATCTACAAACATGTGGTGGATTTAGGCGCGGGCCGGCCTTTCTTTCTCAGCGCGGCGCTGAACGCCGGACAGAGTTATTTTGATGCGGGTCGCTATGAGGAAGCTGATACATGGTTTGACCGCCTGATCACCGGTTTTCCAGATTCTGCACATTATAAGGAACGGGCCACACGGCTCAGCGCGTTGGCCAAGTACAAGATCGCCGGACAGCTGAGCCAAACGGGACGTGCGCAGGAAGCGGCGCAGATGCTGACCCAGGTCGCCGGCCTCAGCGCCGAACCCGCCTTGCGCGATCGTGCTTTTTTCGAGGCCGCGGCGCAACAGCAAAAATTGAATCGCTGGGCAGATGCGGCACAGGCGCTGGAAACGCTGGCGCAGCAGCAGCCGCCCTCCACGCTGGCCGATGAAGCGCTGTATCGCGCCGCCGGGTTCCGGGAGACCAACAACGAATGGCAAAAAGCGGCAGCCAATTATCTCTCCCTCTGCGATCAATATCCGCACTCCCGCTATGCCATGCGCGCGTTGAAAAACGCCGCGCTCGCCTATGAAAATATCCAGGACTGGACTTTGGCGCGAACCGCGTACAACCGCTTTGTCACGCTCTATCCTGATTCACTGGGTGAGTGGATCGAATGTCTCTCCCGCGCCGGCGATATGGCCTATAAAGCAGCCGATCTGGCCGATGCCCGCCGTTTGTTCACGCAAACGGTACAAGCCTATCAACGTCACGCCAAGCAGCGGAATGATCTCGATCCCTATTACGCCGCACAGGCGCAATTCTATCTTGGCGAACTGCTGTTCAGCGAATACCAGAAAATGAATCTGCAGCCGCCGTTTGAACGTTCCTTGAAAAGAAAGGTCAACAAATTTAACGAGGTTTTTCAGGCATTCAAATCCACGCTCGAATATCAGATTGCCGATTGGTCCACGGCCGCCTCCTACCGCATTGGCCTGTCATTTGAGGAATTTGTTCGCGCCTTCATGGAATCACCGCCCCCTTCGGGGCTCAAAGGGGATGCGCTGCTGGCGTATCAGCAGAAAATGATCGAAACCGCCAAACCATACAAGGAACAAGCCCTGCAAACCTATCAAAAAACAGTGGAACAGGCGCAGGCAGGTGCGATTGAAAACAACTGGGTGGCCGAGAGCCGCAAGCGTCTTGATCAGCTTAAAGCAGAGCTGGGGACAGGTGCAGATCCGACACCTCAAGATTCAGTAAAAACAACACAGGAAATAACACCATCGTGATGAAAAGAACTGCTTATAAAACAGCGTTTCTGATTCTGATCGCCATCGTCGCGCCTGTTCGATCTCAAGAAGCTGCTAATCCGGCTGCTCCCGAATCAACGCAGGTCATACTGGCGCAGCCGTCTGCATCCGATTCTGTCCGTGCCGACGATCAATCGGTGCGGCTCTTTCTCGATAAAATTGAGGTCGAAGGCAAACTGGAAAAACCCCAGGCCGTCTTTATTATTCCGGGGATGGATCCGGAAATCGATGATGTCAGTATAGAGCGTTCTTTTTTTGAGGACATTTTCCGGCCCATTGAGCGCAAGGGCCGGGCCAGCTTACGGCCGGCGCCAGGGCCGGCCGGTGACCGCAAAGATGTCATGCCCTGGTAACAGATTGAGGAATTCATGCAGGAAAACTTGAAACAGCATCTGAAAGAGATCGAACGGACGCGCCGCCAGATCGCAGAACTGCGCACCGCGCTATCAAACCGGATGGCTGAAATATTTCAGCATCATGGTTTGATTGAAAAGCGCGAAGAACTGCAGGATCAGGCCGTGCGGCAACGCTGTCTGGCGCACCCCTTTGCGCTGCCCACGCGCCGCGAACTGGAGGTGATCGTCCAGCAGTTGCGTTCTCTCAGCGACGGCATCCACCATCTCGATGGCGAGATCAACGCCTTGCGCACGCGCATCGAGGAAGAAAACAGGGTTGTGTATGAACCGGAACCCGCGCCTCGCGCTGTGGTTCCGATCCCCGATACCTATGGGCGCGGAGAATTGAAACGCAACAGCCGCAAATATCTCAGTTGGGCCCTGGGCATCGCCGCTGCGGTGCACTTTTTGGCTGTCAGCGTCTACTGGCTGAACGAATATTTGCACCGTGATGAGGATTCGCCGAAGAGCGTACGCATTTATAAATATATCGAACTGGAACCACCCCCCTCTTTGAACGAAGATCTCAATCAACCGCCCGGCGGCAACAACATGCTGGGCGGCAGCACATCAGGATATCTGGGTGTTCTCGGCATCATCGTCCCCGTGGACGAAAAGAACCAGAAGAAAAATGGCACGGAATATCTTATCGACAACAACTCCCTGGCCGACCTGGATCGTCTGCTGTCGCAGACCCCTATCCAGGGCGGAAATGGCCGTTTGGGTGAGGGCGGTCTGGGCCTGGGGCAGGGCAACGGCAGTAACCGCGGCCGCAGCTCGGCCAGCCAGGCGGATGGCCAGGTGGTGCTGGATGAGTTCAATCTGGCCAGCATCGGCAGCGTCGACCAGCTCATCGCGGATTCCAAAGGGGTCGAGACGGTCAAGCTGGAGAAGCAGGGCCAGGTCAATATCGAGCAGCCCGGCGATATGCGCGGATCAGAGCAAGCGGTGGTGCAGCGTTCAGCGGAATCAGTCATGGGCGTGATTCATGCCCAGCAGGCGCGCATGATGTATATCTACAACAAGCACCTGCGCCTGGATCCCAACATGCGCGGCAAGATCAACATCGATGTGACCATCGAGGCCGATGGTTCGGTTTCCAACGTGCAGATTGCCGATGCCAACATCGAAAGCCCCGAGTTTGTGCGCGAATTGATGTCGCTGTTCCGTAGATTGCGCTTTGAACCGATTTCAGCCGGCGCCGTCACCGTAAATCTGCCGCTCGTTTTTAACCGCACGGAGTAGAATCCACCTATGCGATCCCGGACGCTTTTCCTGACCCGTTTGGTGCTTCTTACCGCCATCACCCTGAGTTTCGAGATGATCGGTCTGCCGCAACCGCTTACAGGCCCGCTGGTCAACCTGATGCTCATTCTCACCACCCTGGTGACAAATGCCTATGGCGGCATGACACTCGGCGCGGTGACACCGCTGATTGCGCTGATGCGGGGACAGCTCCCTCCCGTGCTGGCGCCCTTTGTACCGTTCATCATCGCAGGCAATGTGCTTTTTGTCCTCATTTTTTCTATTATTCGTCGCCGCTCGACCCCGGCCGCTGTCCCGGGATTTTTATCCTGGACGGCCGTCATACTGGGAGCGTGCGGTAAATTTGCCTGGTTATTTCTCTCCGCGCGGTTTCTCCTGCAGCTCATTGTGTCCCGGACATTGCCTGAGCATATCATTGGCATGATGGCATTTCCGCAATTGATCACCGCGCTCATCGGCGGCGGCCTGGCGCTGATCTTTTACACCCAATTGGTCCGACGGCGTATCATTTCGCCGCCGAAAAGCTGATTTTTCACAACCAAACGTCATCCGACATGGCTGGCATTTATTCACAGCTTGCTCCGCTTCTCTGTGCCTCCGTGGGAAGTGCAGAAACCGCAGAGCGAACAGATGCCCGCCCCGCTTAAACAATCGCCTGTTTCGATGTTGCGATCAACGTCCCGGAAAAAGTAGTGCCAGCCATCAGGCCAGATTCGGACTTTGCAGAATTGTACAACACCTGATTATCTACCTCTGTGTCTCCGGGTCTCCGTGGTAAAAAGATAAACCACAGACCGAGGTACGGAGAAAAACGAAATACTGCAACGTTGGGCAAGAATCTCTGTCAGAACACCCCTTTTTACCGTCCCGGTCTGCCCGTCCTCCGCCAAAGGTGTTGAATTTCTTCTTTTTTTTCACTACCTTCCGAATCAATCAATTATGACTCAAGTTCGGTGTTGACTGGAAAATATAACTGGCGTTGTAGCACTCACGAAGATGGCGAACTATCCAGCAGACACCGAATCAGTGAATAAAGGGATTACTAAAAGTATGTCGCAGTGCATCGAGATTATCGGCGCGCGCACTCATAATCTCAAGAATATCTCTGTCTCCATTCCCCGCAACCAGCTTGTGGTCATCACCGGCGTTTCCGGTTCCGGAAAATCCAGTCTTGCCTTTGACACACTCTACGCCGAAGGTCAGCGCCGCTATGTCGAATCGCTGTCAGCCTATGCGCGCCAATTCATGGAACGGATGGAACGGCCGGATGTCGATGAAATCCGCGGTATCTCGCCCGCCGTGGCCATCGAACAGAAAAACACCAACAAGAGTTCCCGTTCCACCGTGGGTACCGCCACGGAAGTTCATGATTATCTGCGCCTCTTGTTCGCCCGCATCGGCACGACCCATTGCCCCGGTTGCGGTGAACCGATCCGCAAGGATCAGGTCAATGACGTGGTCATCCGCATGGCGGACTATCCAGCAGCCCTTCGCTACGCCCTGACCTTTCCACATGGCGCAAGCTCGGCGGAGGTGGAGGTACTGCGGCAAAAGGGCTTTTACCGTGCATGGACAAATGGCAAGGTTCAGGAATTGGACCATCTGCCCGTGGATTCCGGTGTCGTGGATGTGCTCGTCGACCGTCTGCAGACCGGGTCGGCGGGACAAAACCGCCTCGCCGATTCCGCACAGCTCGCTTTTCTGATGGGCAAGGGGCACCTTGATGTCCATTTTATGGATGGGGCCAAACTGGCTTTTTCACAGGGATTTGAATGCGCTAAATGCGGCATCATCCAGCCCGAGCCGCAACCGGGTCTGTTTTCATTCAATCATCCCGCCGGCGCCTGTCCGGTCTGCAATGGATTCGGTGACATTATCACCATCGATGAAAATCTGGTCGTGCCCCAGCCTGAGAAAAGCATCGTCGAAGGCTGCATCGCCCCCTGGAATACCCCCAGCCATCGCGAGCTGCACGAACTGCTCATGTCGCTGGGCCCCAGCCATGACATCGATATTTATAAACCTTACAGGGATTTATCGCAACAAGCCCGGGAGATGATCTGGAAGGGCTTTGCCGAATTCCCCGGAATTGACGGCTTTTTTAATTTTCTCGAGAGCAAAAAGTACAAAATAGGCGTGCGCGTCTTTCTCAGCCGCTACCGCGGGTATGTCCGCTGCACGTCCTGCGGTGGCTCGCGACTACGGCCGGAAGCCCTTAACGTGCGCATCCAGCAGAAAAATATCGCCCAGCTCAATCAAATGAATCTGGATGACATCCAGCATTTTTTTGAGACATTGGCATTGGATGACTATCAGCGCGCCATATCGGGGCAGATCCTGCAGGAATTACAGAACCGCCTGGCCTATCTAAACAACATCGGCATGGGGTATTTGACCCTGGAGCGCCGCACCGCCACGCTGTCCGGCGGCGAATTTCAGCGCATCAATCTGGCCACGGCGCTGGGCGCGCAGCTGGTCGGTTCCCTGTACATCCTTGACGAGCCCACCATCGGCCTGCACCCCCGCGACAGCGAGCGGCTGGCCAAAGTACTGAAGGCGCTGCGCGACATCGGCAATACCGTGGTGGTAGTGGAACATGACCGGGAGATGATGCGTCAGGCGGATCAGATCATCGACCTCGGACCGGGTTCCGGAGAAAACGGCGGCGAAGTCATTTTCTCCGGAACCTTTGAAGAGATTCGCAGCGATGGCCGCTCCCTGACCGGCGCCTATCTGCGCGGCAATAAAATGATCCCGCTTCCGGACCGGCGCAGACCTGGCAACGGTCAGCAACTGCTCATCAAGGGCGCCGGTGAACATAATCTCAAAAACATCGATGTGATCATCCCGCTGGGCAAGATGGTGGTGGTGAGCGGCGTATCCGGTTCCGGAAAGAGCACGCTGGTTCACGATGTGCTTTATGCAGGGTTGAAGAAAAAGAAGGGCGAGTGGAAACGTCATGTGGGACGTTTTAAAGAGCTGCACGGCGACGAGTTCATCGATGATGTGATCCTGGTGGATCAGAGTCCCATCCGCCGCACGCCGCGCTCCAATCCGGCCACCTATGTCAAGGCCTTTGACCCCATCCGCCAGGTTTTTGCCGAGACCCACCGCGCCCGCGTGCGCGGATTCAAATCGGGCGCCTTTTCATTTAACGTACCGGGCGGCCGCTGCGAAACCTGCCAGGGCGCCGGCGTCGTCAGGGTGGAAATGCAATTCCTCGCCGATCTGCTGCTCGAGTGCGATGACTGCGGCGGTAAACGCTATCGCCGCGACATCCTCGACATTCAGTATCACGGTCTTGATATTTCCCAGGTGCTCAATCTCACGGTCAGCGAAGCCATGACTTTTTTTTCCGGCGAAACTGCCATTTTGAAAAAACTGCGCATGCTCAAAGAAGTCGGACTTGGCTATGTCAAGCTGGGGCAGCCGGCCACCACCCTCTCCGGCGGCGAAGCGCAGCGCGTCAAACTGGCAGCCCACCTCAGCGAAAACCCGCGCAAACAGATGCTCTATATATTTGATGAACCCACGACTGGATTACATTTCGACGATGTCGCCACCCTGTTGCACTGCTTCAATGCGCTGCTCAACGGCGGACACTCGGTTTTGATCATCGAACATAACCTCGAAGTGATCAAGTGCGCCGACCACGTCATCGACCTCGGTCCCGAAGGCGGCGACGGCGGCGGTTTGATTGTCGCACAGGGAACGCCCGAAGAGATCGTCCAGGTCAAACGTTCCGCCACCGGTCGCTATCTGCAGCCGCTGCTCAAAAAACGGACTTGACCTGATATATTTATAACGCAGGCTCATGGCTGCAAACAAATAAGCTTTCTATTATCATCAAAACCTCTGCGTGAAAATCTTGTATATAAATTAAGATTTCCGGGGTCATACAATAAACCGCCGAGCGCGCCGAGCTGTTATTATTGGGATTATCTATCAAGGTCTGATTTGAATTTTATCTTATTCCAGTAGTGTCCCAACGTTATAACAAATGAAGCCCCCTATGGTATTAATTTAAAATGTCTTGGAAGCTATAACTGCTGGGGATCGATTTCAATGCACACTGTTCATTTCAGATGAGAATTTATTACACTTATCTCCTCTTGGTGAGCGTACTGGGACATTACCGATCTTTTTCATAAAAGTTGACATGGATGCTACTTTTCTGTCTTTCTTTTCTCTGCGTTTCTCTGCGATCTCGGCGGTGAAAAATGAGGATAAAAAAACTGTTGATTAGCTAAGACATTATATATATTTTTAAGCTTGCAGTACTGGACCCTAACATGAGGATACCCGGTCATGTCCCTTAAAAAACAATCTTATTTCAAACACGCACCCGACATCATCCCGGCGCGTTATAAACGCGGTTCTTCCATCATCGAACTGTTAGACGCCATGGGCGCCACCTCCTTTGAGGCCCGCAACGTTCACCGCGGCGCTCACCTCTTCAAGCGCATGGTGCGCGACAACGATACTATCTGGCTCGGCATCGCCGGCGCCGGGATCGCCGGCGGCATGGGGGGCGGCGTCATCTCCCTCATCGAAGCGGGATTCATCGACATCATCTGCTCCACTGGCGCCCAGGTCTATCACGACCTCCATTTCGCCTTCGCACTGCCCGTCAAGGCCATCAGTCCGGCAGCCGATGATGACGCGCTACGCGCATGCGGCGACACGCGCATCTATGATGTCGGCATCCGTGAAATCGAGACCCTTGAGGCACAGGATGAGCTCATCCGGCGATTCGTCAGGGAACGCCATGACCGGCTTCAGGGCGCGCTCAGCAGCTGGGAATTCAATTTTCAGCTCGGACTCTGGGTGGCGGAAAATTCACCGCATCCGGAACGCAGCTTTGTCGTCGCGGCCGCCAGGGCGGGCGTACCCATTTTCTGGGATTCGCTCTCCAATCACTCCATCGCCATGAACCTGACCCGCACAGACCGCGAAGGGTATCCGGTGGTATTGTCCGGACAAAAAGACATTTTTGATTCAGCGGCCATCAGTTACGCCGCCAACGGGACGGGTTTTGTCGAATTGGGCGGCGGCGGCCCGAAAAATTTCATCCAGCAGACCGGGCCCACCATCAGTCAAATTCTCGGCGTCGAATTCGAGGGCGCGGATCGCGGCTTGCAGATCGGCACTGCCGTGGAGCGCGAAGGCAGTCTCTCCTCCTGCACCTTCAGCGAAGCCGTCACCTGGGGCAAATACCGCTCCACCGGCGAAGAAAAACTGGTGCAGATCTGGGGCGAATACAGCGTCATCTTTCCGCTACTGACTGCTTTTGTCCTGGAACAGTGTCCGGACCGCAAAACAAAACGGATCATCGATCAGATGCCTGCCATTCTGGGCAAA
Organism: Candidatus Zhuqueibacterota bacterium; assembly: GCA_963169875.1. Classification (GTDB taxonomy): domain Bacteria; phylum Zhuqueibacterota; class Zhuqueibacteria; order Residuimicrobiales; family Residuimicrobiaceae; genus UBA2214. Next base: position 1,136 of record CAUJEL010000056.1, on the reverse strand, counting down.
CTGGAGGGGGCGCGATGATAGTACACCCGAAAGCATTTCTGGCGCCGGAAGAAGAATTCAGTCAATACGAAACAGCTGCGGCCGCCATTTTGCCTTTTCCCTACGAAGGCGGCGTCTCCTATGGTAAAGGTACTGGAGAAGCGCCTGATGCAATCCTCGATGCATCGGCTTATGTAGAATTTTATGACGAGGTGCTCAAAGCCGAACCCTATCGCATGGGCATCGCCACCCTGGCAGCGCCCGGCATTCCCGGAACAGCGGAAGGTATGATCCAGACGCTCTACGAATCAACGAGCGCGCTGCTTCAGGATGAAAAGTTCGTCGTCGTTTTGGGCGGCGATCACTCCATCTCCAGTGGATATTTCAGAGCCTTACGGGAAAAATACGGGCAGCTCTCCTGCGTGCAGCTCGATGCCCATTCCGATCTGCGGCCGGAATATGAGGGCAGTCCGCTGAGTCACGCCAGCGTCATGGCGCGCATTCGCGAGATGACGCCCCACGCCCTGCAGGTGGGCATCCGCGCCATGTGCATCGAGGAAGCGCAGGCCATTGCCGCCAACAACTGGCAGGTCTGCACCATGCACGATTTCCGCCACGGTCTCTTCGATCTTGATTCCGCCATTCAGGCCCTGCCGGATCCGGTGTTCATCACCGTGGATGTGGATGCCTTCGACCTCAGCGTCATCGCCACCACCGGCACGCCCGAACCGGGCGGATTCACCTGGGACGAGGCGCTGGGATTATTGCGCAAGATATTTTTCGAACGTAATGTGGTCGGATTTGATGTGGTGGAGTTGTCCTACGATCCAGCGGACCGCTTTTCGGCTTTTTCGACGGCACGGCTGGTGTACAAGATGCTGGGATACAAACTGGCCGCGGAGGTGGCGCGGGGACGGCTCACCTGGCCGGTGAAACCGCAAGGACCGCTGTTTTAAAAAGTAGATAGCGTCATTTTTTTTAGTTTGGCGAAAATCGAGTCTCCAACTTTTTGATTTTCTATCAATAGCAAACGTTCGCAGTACCGGCTTTAGCCGGAACGTAAAAGAGCGTATCTCCAACTCTTGATTACGTATCAATAGCAAACGTTCGCAGTACCGGCTTTGGCCGGAACGCAAAAGAGCGTATCTCCAACTCTT
>CAUJEL010000055.1 GCA_963169875.1 Candidatus Zhuqueibacterota bacterium | reverse complement strand
ACTCGATGTCATTGCCAATGCCGCCCAATTTAACGCTGCCCTCTTCATCGAGCAGCCGGCCGCGCATGGTGTCCTCAACGGTGTGCGGTTGCTCCATGATCTCCTTGAGCATATAGTGCGGATATCCCGCTTTTTCAATGCGTTTGAGATCCTGGTCAATGGTTTCCACATCCTTGGCGACGATGCGGTTCTCAATGGTTTTAACTGAGATGCCGGAGCGCCTGAGAATGGCCAATTCGCCATCGTCCAGAAAAGTCACTTTATCGGTCAATCCCACCAGAGCCGCTGTGTCCGAAGCGACGAAATATTCACCGTTGCCATGACCGATGATGAGCGGGCTGCCATTTCTGGCTACCATGAGATAGTCCGGCCTGCGCTGATCGATCACGGCCAATCCAAAGGTGCCGCGAACCCGCAACAATCCCCGGCGCACGGCTTCCTGAAGGTCCAATCCCTGATTGATATACTCTTCAAAGAGATGGCTGAGCACTTCGGTGTCGGTTTGCGAAAGAAAAGTATGCCCTGTGCTGAGCAATTCCTGGCGCAAAACCCCATGGTTTTCGATGATGCCGTTGTGGACGACGGCGAGCCGTTGCTGACAATCGCAATGCGGGTGCGCATTGATTTCATTGGGCACGCCATGGGTCGCCCAGCGGGTATGGCCGATGCCGATGCTGCTGTGGGGTGTTTCTGTTGTCAGTTTTTGTTCCAGGGCCGTGATTTTTCCGGCGGCGCGCTGGAGATAGAGCCGATCGTCCGTCAGCAATGCCACGCCCGCTGAATCGTAGCCGCGGTATTCGAGCCGGTGAAGTGCGTTGATGAGGATGGGCAATACTTCTTTATCGCCTATATAGCCAATAATTCCGCACATATGGTCCCCTCCCGGGATTATTCCCACTCAATGGTGCTGGGTGGCTTTGAACTGATGTCATACACCACGCGATTGACGCCCTTGACTTCATTGATGATGCGATTGGAAATGCGCGCCAGCAGATCGTGGGGAATTTCCGCCCAATCAGCGGTCATGCCGTCCAGGCTGGTCACGGCGCGCAATGCAATCACATTTTCATAGGTGCGTTCGTCTCCCATGACGCCCACGGTTTGTACAGGAAGGAGTACCGCAAAGGCCTGCCAGATGAGATCGTACTGGCCGCTGGCGCGCAGCTCTTCCAGGAAAATGCGGTCGGCGGGCCGAAGAATGGCAAGGCGTTCGGGTGTGATCTCCCCCAAAACCCGTACGGCCAGTCCAGGTCCGGGAAACGGATGCCGGTTGAGGATGAAAGCGGGCACCAGGAGTTCGCGGCCGGCGCGGCGGACTTCATCTTTGAATAACTCGCGCAGCGGCTCCAGCAATTGCAGTTTCATGTGGCTCGGCAGACCGCCGACGTTATGATGGCTTTTGATCGTTGCGGAGGGGCCTTTGGTTGATACGCTCTCGATGACATCCGGATAGAGTGTGCCCTGAACCAGATAGCTCACCTCGCCGATTTGCCGGGCTTGTTCCTCAAAGATACGAATAAATTCATGACCGATGATTTTGCGCTTTTTTTCCGGATCCGTCACGCCTTGAAGCTGCGACAAAAATCTTTGGCTGGCATCCACAAAGCGGAATTCAAAGTCCGAACGCTCATAAAAACTGCACACTTCCTCCGCCTCGTTTTCGCGCAGCAAGCCCGTATCGACAAAGACGCAGACGAGCTGTCGGCCAATCGCCCTGCCCACCAGCGCAGCGGCAACCGTGGAGTCGACGCCTCCGGAGAGCGCGCATAGTGCGCGTTGACTCCCCAATTTGTTTTTGATCTCATTGATTGTACTGGCTACAAAAGCGCTGGCGTTCCAGTCGCCACGGCAGCCACAGGATTTGAACACGAAATTGCCAAGTATTTCTGCGCCGCGCGGTGTGTGCACCACTTCCGGGTGAAATTGAATGCCATAGACCGGCCTGTGCCGGTGTTGAATGGCGGCGATGGGTGCATTGGCGGTGTGGGCAATGACCTCAAATTGAGGCGGAATCCTGGTGAGATGATCGCCATGACTCATCCATACGCTGAGGGAATCCCCCAAGCCCGAAAAGAGGGGAGAGGCATTTTTTACCGTAAGCTCGGCGCGGCCATATTCGCGCTGCGGCGCCCGGGTAACTTCGCCACCCAGCGCATGCGCGATCACCTGCAGACCATAACAGATGCCGAGAATTGGAATCTCCAGATCGAGAATGCCTGGCACAGGCAACGGCGCATCCGCTGCATAGACGGAAGAAGGTCCGCCCGAGAGAATGATCCCCTTGGGATTGTTCTTCCTGATTTCGTCGAGAGACAGCGAAAACGGTTTGATCTCCGAATAAACGCCCAACTCGCGCACGCGGCGCGCTATCAGTTGGGTGTACTGCGATCCAAAGTCGAGAATCAGGATTTTATCATGATGCTCCACGGCATGTCCTCAAGATTTTCAGACTGTTTATGGACAAGGAATCAAAATGTGATCTGCCAGTTGCGGCATTGCGCAAGCGCCGGATAACTGGTCAAGTCGAGTTGTATGGGTGTGATGGATATCTTTTTCTCGATGATGGCCCGGTCATCGATTTCAGGATTATTTTCAACTTCCATTTTTTCTCCGGTCAACCAGTAGTATTCACGGTTGTGCGGATCTCTGCGCACTTCGTACTCTTCGATATAGTTGGTCATGCCCTGCCTGGAATATGTGATGCCCTGCAATTCTTGTTTAGGCACGGCCGGAACATTGACATTCAAAAAAACGCCCGGCGGCAGCGGATTGGCCAGGAGGTGTCTGGCCAGTACAGCTGCAAATTCTGCGGCAACCGAAAAATCAAGACTGGTGAATGAGGCCAGTGAGATGGCGATGGAAGGGATGCCGAAGATGGCGCCCTCGGTCGCCGCTGAAACAGTTCCCGAATAAATCGTATTGATGCCGGTATTCGATCCCAGATTGATGCCGGAAATCAGGATATCCGGTTTGCGGTTCTGTTTGTTCAAATCCCAGGTGGCAATTTTGACGCAATCGGCCGGTGTGCCGCGCACCGCATGACCGAACGTGCGACCGTTCTTTTGAAAATCAACGACGCGCAGTGGATCGCTCAGGGTGATGGCATGTCCGACGGCGCTCATCTCGGAGATGGGGGCATAGATGATGACTTCACCATGCTTTACCATCTCATCGGCGAGGGCGGCAAGCCCGGGCGCGTTGATGCCATCATCATTCGTCAGCAGAATTCTCACGTGGACTTCTTTCCGTAGTCGATCTTGTTTTTTTGCCTTTGGCCGCTGTGCGGCTTTTAGCGGATTTGGCCACAGGAACGGCTGCGGTCCTGGGCTTGGGCGCTGTCCTGATTTTTTTGCCCGGCGCTGCCGGCTGTGCAAAATAGGAGAGTATTTGCGCGACATGGTTTTTCATCTCTGCACGATGGACGATGACGTCGACAAATCCATGGGTCAGTAGAAATTCTGAACGTTGAAACCCTTCCGGCAAATCCTGCCCGATGGTCTGCTTGATGACACGGGGACCTGCGAATCCGATCAAAGCGCCCGGTTCTGCGAGAATAATATCTCCCAGCATGGAAAAACTGGCGGTGACGCCGCCGGTGGTTGGGTCTGTCAGTATCGAAATATAGGGGAGTTTCGCATCGGACAACAAGGCCAGTTTTGCCGATGTCTTGGCCATCTGCATGAGGGAGAGCGCTCCTTCCTGCATGCGTGCACCTCCGGAAGCGGAGATGATGACCAGGGGCTTTTGTTCCTGGATGGCGATATCCGTGGCACGGGATATCTTTTCGCCCACCACGGAGCCCATGCTGCCGCCGATGAACCGAAAATCCATGGCTACCAGAATGATCGGCATACCGCTCAATTGGCAGCGGCCCGTGCGCACGGCTTCTTCAAGGCCTGTCTTGGCCGCTGCATCCCGCAAACGGTCGCTGTATTTCTTGGTATCCTTGAATTTCAACGGATCTGCGGGCAGAATATGCCGGTTGAATTCAACGAAAGAATCCTCATCCGCCAAAAGCTGAATGTATTGATCACTGTTCATGCGGAAATGAAAGGCGCATTTTGTGCAAACCTGGAGATTGCGGTCCAGTTCTTTCTTGTAGAGAATCTCCCCGCAGTTGTCGCATTTGATCCACAATCCGTCGGGAAGCTCGCGTTTGGTTTGTGGCTCCAATCCCGGTGTGACCCGTTTGAACCACTCCATAATTGACTCCTTTAGATATTTCTATGATTATATTTCATCAAGATGCCCGCGTGCAGACGACCGCTTTTTTAATTCATTCCGGTGTTTGAAGCTTCGGATTGACCTGCAGCAGACAGCTCATCAGGATGGCATCCTCATGTTCCATCTCATAATAATTCTTGCGCATCCCGACCCGTTCAAAACCGAGCTTTTGATAAAGGGCAATGGCGGCGAGATTGCTCTGCCGCACTTCCAGATGCGCAAACGCAAATCCGCTGGAACGCGCAACCTGCAGGACATTATACAGCAGTGTGTAACCGATACCCAGACGCTGATATTCCGGCGCCACACCGAGATTGGCGATGTGTATTTCGTCGACAATCAGATACATCACTACATAGGCGATCAGCAGATCTCCATCCAGCAGGACGAGTGACAGCGCATAGTCCTGACCCAGATCTTCAGTGAACATTTCCGCACTCCATGCGGAGCGAAAAAGCTGATGCTCCAAAACAGTGACGCGGGGGATATCGTCACGTTGCATCAGCCGGAAACGAAACATCATGTCCGCCCTGGCGACGTACAGTTCACCCGAGGCGAACAGGCTAGCGAGCATTTGGCGGCACCTGCAAGATGCCAGGTTTTGGCTTACCGGCTTCAAAGTCCTGCACATAACTCGGTTCGAGCAAATCCCCAATCTCGACCTGCCCCGCCCGAAATTGTTCGCAGCCCAACCGCGCGATGGTGCTGGCGCTGAGAAGGGTGAAGGGGGGAGGCGCCATTTGATACCCCGAAGGCAGCGGCTGC
>CAUJEL010000054.1 GCA_963169875.1 Candidatus Zhuqueibacterota bacterium | reverse complement strand
CCTGGCTGGCAATACCGGAAGCAGTGCAAAAGAGATCGCTGCGCAGTTCGTTGCAGCGGAAACGGGCGGGGATTTGCTCTCCGCGGACGGACAAATTCAGATCCATTTTCCACGCGCTTCTTTACGTCAGGATGGTTATATGACCCTGATGGAATCAGAGGTGAAGGGCGCCAATGGGACGGAAGGTCAGCGCCATTATCTGCTCGGTCCGGCGCAGCTTTCCTTGCAGCAACCCGCGGAGGTACAGTACAGGTTGCCGGCGGGCGTTCAACGGATCCATCAATTTGAACTGCAGCAGCCGGACGGATCCTGGTTGGCCGTGAAATCCCAACAAATGGATGATTTGTTGACGGCAAAAATCAGCCACACGGGTGCGATTCGCGTCATCGCCACTGCACAAAGCATCCCGGCGCAGTTTGCACTGCATCAAAATTACCCCAATCCTTTCCGTCTTGGCGCTGAAAAAACAACCCTAGTTTTTGAGCTGCCACAGCGTCAGGAAATGGAGGTCATTATTTATAATATACTTGGCGAAAAGGTCAGGACGCTGGTACAAGGTGTCTATGCCGCAGGCATCCATACCCTGCAATGGGATGGACGCCGGGATGATCGGAGTCAAGTGGCCAGCGGCGTCTATTTCTATCAGTGCAAAGTCGCCCAACAGACATTCACCCGTAAAATGCTGATTCTCCAATAGAGGGAAAGAAAATGAAACGATCAGAAAAAATAGTGTACTGTGCAAAAATACGCAACGCCGGGATCAAGGCGGGAAGAGGGCGGAGGATGTACGCGGCGAGGATACTGATCCTTGCGGGCCTGGGGCTCGCAGTTCTGAATTGCGGCAGCAAGAATCCAACGGAGCCCAAGACCTTTCCCAAACCGAACATCACTGTGGCGCCGGCCGTGAGTGATATAACCGATGCCACGGCAACCGTCACCTGGGAGACGGATATTGAATCTTCGACTGTGGTGAAATATGGTTTTTTAAGCGGTCAGCTTATATTCAATGATAGCAGCTATGTGACCCAGACCCAACACAGCGCCTTGCTCAGTGGACTGCGGTCGAATACAAATTATTATTATAAGGTGCAATCTACGTCCAAAGGCGGGACGGTGAGCTCTGAGGAACTGACCTTCAAGACGGGATTGGGATTGGCGGATCTCGCACCAGCGGGATGGGCAGAGTATGAAAAAGGGCAAATTCGTAACGCCATTGCCTACTTTAAAGCGTTGTATGCGAAACTGCCCACTTCACCCGATGCCTTGAACGGCCTGGGCTGGTGTTATGCGGATGCCTCGGTGGATTCGATGTCGCAGGCGCTGGCCTATTTTTCCAAGGCGATTCAGCAAAAACTGAATTTCAGCGATGCGATGGTGGGGCTGGGATTTGTGAACCTGGCGTTGAAAAAGTACGGACCCTGCATTGAAAATCTGGCCAAAGTCTTGACCCTCAATCCCAACTACACCTTCAGCCATAACAGCAAAGTGGACAGCAAGGATTTGCGCCTCGGTCTTGCGGAAGCCTATTTCTACATTCAGGATTTTCCCTCCGCGCAGACCCAGGTCACTGTGTTGGCGCCGGCCAATGGATTAAATCCTGCGGATTCGGCGACCTGGCTTGTGGATGGCAAAAACTATGGATCCTATGCCGAGGCATTGCTGGCATATATTGAAAAGTTAAAATCTTGAGTTGATCGGCTTGCGGCATTCTGAGGGTGGAACCGGAAGATGTGAAAATTCATCAGGATGCCGCAATGCAGCTGATCCGCGTCCTGTTAATTGCGGCATTCTGAAGATACAACGAGAAATACTTTCAAGGATGCTGCAATCGAACCGACTAGCATCCTGACGCTTGCGGCGTTTTGAAGATTAAAAGAGAACTAGATTCAAGGATGCCGCAATGGCGCAAATCAGCATCTGGTGCCTTGCGGCATTCCGAGGATGGAACGAGAAATATTTTCAAGGATGCCGCAATGGCGCAAATCAGCATCTGGTGCCTTGCGGCGTTCCGAGGATGGAACGAGAAATAAGTTAAAGGATGCTGAACCCCGCTATTTTTCCCGCTTCACTCATTTTTCCCGTTTTGCCGGCGGTCCCCCGTGTGCCGCGTCATCGCTGACAGCACATTTTTGCGCAAGCGAATCGATTTCGGCGTTACCTCCACCATTTCATCGTCCTTGATGAATTCGATGGCGCGTTCCAGTGTGAGGGGCGTGCATGGTGTCAGCTGGATCGCTTCGTCCTTGGTCGAGCTGCGCATGTTGGTGAGCTTTTTCTGTTTGCAGGGGTTGACATCGATGTCGTTGTCGCGATTATGTTCGCCCACAATGTGCCCCTCATAGGTGGCTTCGCCCGGGCTGACGAAAAGAATGCCGCGCGGCTCAAGATTGGAGAGCGCATACGCCACGGTTTCGCCCTGGCGGTCGGAGACAATGGATCCCGTCAAGCGCGTGGTGAAATCGCCGCGGAAGGGTTCATAGCCCTGGAGATAGGAGTTCATGATGCCGGTGCCCTTGGTGTCGGTGAGGAATTCATTGCGGTAACCGATCAGGGAGCGGGAGGGAACGGAGAACTCGACGCGCGCGCGGCCGGTGCCGTGGTTGACCAGATTGATCATTCTGGCTTTGCGCCGCGATAATTTTTCCGTGACGATGCCGAGGAATTGTTCTTCGCAATCGATGAAGAGGTGTTCGATGGGCTCCAGTTTTTGTCCATCCTTGTATTTAAAAATGACCTGGGGCCGGCCTACGCAGAGTTCATAATCTTCCCGGCGCATGGTCTCGATGAGGATCGCCATCTGAAATTCGCCGCGGCCTTTGACGATGAAACGATCGGGGCTGTCCGCCTCTTCGATGCGGATGGCCACATTGCGCATGGTCTCACGCATCAGGCGTTCGCGGAGCTTGCCGGATTGCACATACTTGCCTTCCCGGCCGGCAAAAGGCGAAGTGTTGATGGTGAAGAGCATGGAGATGGTGGGTTCATCGACCGTGATGCGTTTGAGGGCTTTGGGCGCCTGCTGTGTGCAGATGGTATCCCCGATGGCCACCTCATCGATGCCCGCTAAAATAATGATGTCTCCCGGCGCGGCGGTATCGGTTTCACTAAGCTTGATGCCGTCATAGACCTGAATGCGGGTGACGCGCAGCGGGTGTGCGGCATTGTCCGCATCGATACACATCAAGGCATCGTTATTATGCGCGGCGCCATTGAAAACCCTGCCAATGGCCAGCCGGCCGAGATAATCGGAATAATCCAAATCCAACACCAGCATCTGGAATGGTTCAGCGGGATCAAAGTGCGGGGCCGGGATATACGCCAATATGGTGTTGAACAACGGCGTCAAATCGGTGCCGGCTGCATCCAGACTGGTCTGCGCCACGCCTTCACGTCCAATAGCGAAGAGCACCGGGAATTCGATCTGTTCTTCGGTGGCATCGAGATCGATGAACAGGTCGTAGATTTCATTGAGGACCTGCTGCGGCCGCGCGTCCTTGCGGTCGATTTTGTTGATGACCACGATAATTTTGAGATGACCTTCCAGTGCTTTTTTAAGCACAAAGCGGGTTTGCGGCAGCGGGCCCTCGGAGGCATCGACGAGCAGGATCGCCCCGTCGACCATCTTGAGGGCACGTTCCACTTCGCCGCCGAAATCCGCGTGGCCGGGGGTGTCGAGGATATTGATCTTGATGCCCTGCCAGGTCACCGAGCAATTTTTGGCGGCGATGGTGATGCCGCGTTCGCGTTCAAGATCCATGTTGTCCATGATGCGATCTTCGACCTGCTGGTTCTCGCGGAACAGGCCGCTCTGACGGAACATCTGGTCGACGAGGGTGGTTTTGCCATGATCAACGTGGGCGATGATGGCGATATTGCGTAAGGCGGAATTGGGGGTCAGATTTTTCATTCTATAAACCAGTTCGAAAGTGAAATACGGCCCAAAAAATGGCCTGTGATTGACAGCCCATAATTTACAAAGAAAAAATGAAATTTGCCACGATTTATTATATAATACGGCCAACTGCTTTTTTCCTGCTGCACGACAGTTGTTTTTGTATTTAAAATCTCTTATTTTATTACCTAAATTGAAGACGGTATTGGCAACCAGCGAGGAAATCATGAAACGCACGATCATAAAGATAGATGAGGAGAAATGCACCGGATGCGGACTCTGCATCCCCAATTGTCCCGAGGGCGCCTTGCAGATCATTGACGGCAAGGCGCGCCTGGTGAGCGACCTGCTCTGCGACGGTCTGGGCGCCTGCATCGGCCACTGCCCGGAAGGCGCCATCACTGTGGAGGAGCGCGAAGCGGAAGCCTATGACGAGCGCAAAGTCATGGCCATCATCGCCGCCCAGGGCCGCAATACCATCCTTGCACATCTGCGACATTTGTATGAGCATGGCCAGATGAACTATCTCGGTGATGCCATCGCTTATTTGCAGGATCAGGGAATCCCCATTCCGGATTATCTGGGCATATCCGCGCAAAAGGCCCACGCCGGTTGTCCGGGGCAGCAAACAGCAACCTTTACGCCTGCAGCCGCTCCAGCAACGGCCTCCGGCGAGGCCATGCCTTCCCAGCTCACGCACTGGCCCATTCAGATGCATCTGATCAATCCGTTGGCGCCGCATTTCCATGGCTCACACCTCTTGCTCGCCGCGGATTGCGTCGCCTTCAGTCTCGGTGAATTTCACGGCGCTTATTTGCAGGGCAAAACACTGGTAATCGCCTGCCCCAAATTGGACCAGGGGCTGGAGACGTATGTGGAAAAGCTGACGGCGTTGATCCAGGAAGCGGAAATTTCGAGCCTGACGGTGATGATGATGCAGGTGCCTTGCTGCAGCGGTTTACTGCGACTGGCGCAGATCGCCCTTAACCAGTCGCAGCGGCAGATACCGCTGCGGCAGATTGTGGTGGGTTTGAAAGGCGAGATTCTCAAGGACGAAAATTTGTAGCCCGTATTTCTGCGCCGGCGGCTTTCACAGGTATTCTGTTTAATCCGCCGGCGCAAGCTTGTTTTTATTTAACCAGGGTCATGCGGTGACTCAACTCACCGTCCGGCGTCTGCATGGTGTAGAGGTAGGTCCCGCTGGGAACATCGCGGCCGTCAAAATTCTTGCCGTCCCAGATGACCGAATAGGACCCGGCTTGCTGCCTGGCCTCAACCAGCGTGCGCACCAGCTGCCCCTGCAAATTATAGATCGCCAGCGATACATCCCCGCCTTTTTTAATCGAGTAAGAAATACGCGTATGGGCGTTGAATGGATTGGGCGCATTCTGCTCGAGCTGATCCTGGGTGGGCTTTATCAACTCCACCACCACCGGTCCGTGCCACTGTTCAATCCCCCGCGTTGAAACATCGACCAGCCGGTAGTAATAAATATTTCCCGCGGAGACGTTTTTATCGATATATTGATAGGACTGTTTGCTCGCACTGGTACCGGCACCCTGAATTAGTTCTGTATTGATACGGCTGAATACACCGTCTTCGCTTTCAGACCGGTAGATGTAAAAGCCGAGGTTTTCACTTTCGGACGCGGTTTGCCACTGCAGGACAACCCGGTTCAGGTCGGCTGAAGCTTGAAAACTGGTCAATTCCACCGGTTCAAAAACATGAACAAGGTAATCCTCCACTTCTCCATCAATGGCCAGACCTGTGGGCGTCAATCCGCGTTGCGAACTGAAACGGAATCGCGCCACCGTGCTGTATGAGGGTAACAGGGAAATCGGCACGACGAATGAGAAGGTGTGACTGCCTGCCTCGATCCAGCGGTCTTTAATGGGGTGTTCGATTTCACCCCAGACGCAGTCGCTGTTAAAATCGATCCAGGCGTTGAGATAACCAGGTGCGGAGGCGGTCACCTGGATGCTGGCTTCCTGGCCGTACATAAAATCAGTGAGAAACTCGACGCCATCTTCATCGTCAATGCCATCCAGGTCATTGCCGGTGGCTTCCACATTCGGATGTCCATCGCTCTCCGTATCGATGCTGTTCCCGAGGAAATAGCCTGGCTTGTACAGATGACGCGCTCCATCGCTGGCCAGCAGCGTCGGGAAGCAGGGTTCAGGCGCATCGCCGAAATCCATTTCACAGGCCGTGCTGATATCCACACCACTCCAGTAGACGGAATCGCCATGATCATCTGGTGAAGTGACCGTAACTGTGACGGTGGTGACATCGCCGGGGACGTTCACCAGGGTTAATGTTTTCAGCAGCATTTCTTCGCCTTCGGAGGAGGTCAGAAAAGTCTGTTGCTGGCTGATGGCGCCGGCCTGGGCGCGCAAGATCACATCGCGGCCGGTATTCGAGTCCTTGTCGGTCACCGCAAACGTGGCGGTTATATTTTTTAAACCCATGGTGGCAGGAACTGTATAAATCCTGCTGTAGCTGTGCGGCCGGTCCGATGCATCCCACCAGATGCCTTTGTGTACATATTCTCCCGTATGATAAGTCCCAAAGTATCCATGCCGGAAAACATAGAGCACCAGAGCGCGCGGCGAAAAATAACTGGAAGTGCCGGTCCCATAGACCTGAGCTTTGACAAACGAACTGCCATGCAGGACGGTCTCATAATGATAGCCCATACCTTCGACAATGATCTTGGGAACGTTCAGAGACACATTCTGCGTGGTGGTAGTCAACTGGACATGATTTGGCGCTGGCGTGCCATCCGGCACTTTCAGGACTACCTGAACCAGGATGCTGTCCACCGTCTCCGGATTGGGAATATTGATCTGCACAGGATTGGTGGTTGCATCCCTGGTACCCATGCCTTTGCCGAGGATTTCAACCTGGACGCCGGTGTCGCAGGTCGTGATCCAGGATTGGGCGCTCACCTGAAATGCCAGCATGAGCATCATCATGGCTCCCAATTGCCATTTTTTCGCAGTTAACATATTTTTCCTCATCGCCTTTTCCCTGTTTAAATTATTTTACCATAAAATTGTTACACCCAAAGCTCATTGTGTAAATTAATTTATACAACAGATTGAATATTAAGACGCGATAAATTCATAAATTAACAGTCAATTATGTAATGTTGTGAACCGTCCGCTCAACCCTATACTTACAATAATTGCGCCACAACCTGAAATATCTGGATTTTTGTATTCTGGTTGCTTATTTTAATCTGCGTGTTGCCGTTTCATGCTCCAACTGTGCTGCGAAAATCCCCGGCAGCACCAATTCATGGCCTGCAAAAATTATGATTGAACGGAGACAAAGCCGTGCTGCGGTCCCATCTTGTCATAAAATCCATACTCCTATCATCGCTCCTGTTCATTATGTATTCGCCTGCGTCTTCCGCCTGGGTGGCGCAAAAACCGCAATTGTCCACACCCTGGTCTGAGGTGCCGAACCCGAAAAATGTGCATCCCGAATACCCGCGACCGCAGTTGCAGCGCTCACGATGGCTTAATCTCAATGGCTTATGGTCATATGCCATTACGGCCAAAGAGGTGGTAAAGCCAGCCGACTTTTCCGGGGAGATCCTGGTGCCGTTTCCGGTCGAGTCCGCGCTTTCCGGCGTGCAGCAGAGGGTGGATGAAAAGCAGCGGTTGTGGTATAAACGGACCTTTTCGCTGCCACAAGCATGGCGTCATGATCGAATCCTTCTGCATTTTGAAGCCGTTGATTGGGAGACCGAGGTGTGGATCAATGGCTCCCGTGCAGGAGCGCATCGCGGTGGCTACGATCCTTTTTATTTTGATATAACCTCCGCGCTGAAAAAGGGCGAAGAGCAGGAAGTGCTCGTCGCGGTGTCGGATCCAACGGACAGCGGCACACAACCGCGCGGTAAACAAGTCCTGAAGCCGGGCGGCATCTTTTACACGCCCAGCACCGGCATCTGGGGCACCGTTTGGCTCGAACCCGTTTCAGCGACCTTTATTCAAGACCTCAAAATCGTTGCAGATGCGGATGAAGGGGCCTTGTTTTTATCGGCGTTCACATGGGAAGCAAGCACGCAAGACCGCATCGATGTCAAGGTTGCCGATGGAGAGGATGTGGTGGCACAGGCCTCTTTTGCGGCGATGGCATCCGGCAAGCTGACCTTGGCAAATCCAAAATTATGGTCGCCATCGAGTCCGCATTTATATGATATTGAAATGATCCTGCGCCGTGGTGGCAAAATCATGGACCAAATCCGCTCCTATGCCGGATTGCGAAAAATCGCCGTGGGGGCGGACGCAAACGGCGTCACCAGGCTGTTACTGAACAACAAATTTGTGTTTCAGACGGGCCCTCTGGATCAGGGATTCTGGCCGGACGGCCTCTATACGCCGCCGTGCGAGGAGGCGATGGTCTACGATTTGCGCGTGCTCAAAGCCATGGGATTCAATATGCTGCGCAAGCACGTCAAAGTGGAATCGCGGCGCTTCTATTACTGGTGCGACCGGCTCGGCTTGCTGGTGTGGCAGGATATGCCCAGCGGGGATGCCTTCATCGGCGGCGATGATGCGGATATCACCCGCACGCCGGAATCGGCACAGCAGTATTATCTGGAGCTGGAGCGTATGATCGCCACTCATTTCAACCATCCCTCCATCATCATGTGGGTGCCCTTTAATGAAGGGTGGGGCCAGTTCGAGAGTGACCAGGTTGTACAATTCATACGCCAGCAGGACCCGACGCGATTGGTGAATCAGGCGAGCGGATGGACGGATCGCGGGGGCGGCGATGTCAATGACTGGCATCGCTATCCCGGGCCTGATTCACCACAACCGCAAGTGAACCGGGCCGCGGTACTCGGTGAATTCGGCGGCCTGGGTTTGAAAGTCAGGGATCACATGTGGACCAGCGAAAACTGGGGCTATCAAAACATGACCGATTTTTCCGACCTGCGCCGGCGCTATGAACAGTTGTGGTCACAGGTGTGGCAACTGGTTGATGAGCCCGGGCTGTCCGCTGCGGTTTATACCCAAACCACCGATGTCGAGACTGAAGCCAATGGCCTGATGACCTATGACCGCCGCGTCATCAAACTTGACACCAGCCGTGTTCGTCGCCTGCACACGGATCAACTGCCCTCTCTGCCGCAGGTGCAGTTTTCTGCCGATGCCGTTTCACGCTCCGTGCTGGTGACCATGAAGACGCGCAAAGGTGAACCCATACACTACACCCTGGATGGATCAGAACCGTCGCCTCTCTCCACGCGCTATGGCGCACCTGTGCGGGTGGATCGCACATGCAGGTTGTCTGCGGTTGCCTGTGCTGAGGCAGACTGCGGCGGCATCGTGTCCCGCGATCTATATGTGCATGCCGCCTTGGGCCGGACTCCTGAATTGATCACGTCTTCCAGTCCCAAGTATGGCGGTGGCGCGGCGACACTGGTGGATGGCCTGCTCGGTTCGGCACATTACAACGATGGCTGCTGGTCGGGCTGGCAGGAAAAGAATATGGAAGTGGTGATCGACCTCGGCTCAGAACAGCCGCTGCGCCGGGTCAGCGGCCATTTTCTCCAGGATTATGGCGCCTGGATATTCCTGCCGCGCGCCATGGAAGTCTTTTTGTCGAGCGATGGTGTCAACTTTAGAGCTGCTGGAAGCACAACACCTGCTCAGGGCGTGGATCAGCGCGGCGCTTTCGAGACAACCCTGACGGTGGATATAAACGATCATCCAGCCCGATATGTAAAAATCAAAAGTTTGAATACACAGGTTTGTCCAGCGGGCCATCCGGGTGCCGGCCAGCCCGCGTGGATTTTCGCCGATGAGGTGATGGTGGAATGAACGAGAGGGATTTTTAACGGATTCATTAAGGAGGAATTTACCATGTTCAAATCGTATGTTGTTCTATTATCAATCACAATGCTGATGTTGGTTTCTTGTGGCAAGGAGGCATCTCTTATGAAAGTGGAACGCGCACCATTCGGCAAGCTCCCTGATGGCCGTCAAGTGGAACAGTTCACCCTCGTCAACAGTCAGGGCGCCAAAGCCATGGTGATCACCTATGGCGCCATTGTCAACCGCCTGTACATGCCGGACCGCAACGGCAACTTTGCCGATATCGTCCTCGGTTTTGACAAGATAGATAATTACCTCAAAGAGCCGCCCTACTTTGGCGCCATCGTCGGCCGCTACGGCAACCGCATCGGCAAAGGACAATTCACGCTGGATGGCAAGACGTATCAGTTGGCCACCAACAATGGGCCCAATCACCTCCACGGCGGCGTGGCTGGCTTTGATAAAGTCCTGTGGAGCGCAGAGACGGTCAAATCGGACAGCGCCGTCGGGGTAAAACTTTTTTATCTCAGCAGGGATGGCGAAGAAGGGTATCCGGGGAATCTCAAACTGGAAGTCACCTATTGGCTCACCAATCTCAACCAACTGCGTATCGACTATTTAGCCACCACGGATCAGGCGACCATTGTGAACCCAACCCATCATGGCTACTTCAATCTCGCCGGCCACGGTGAAGGCGACATCCTCGGACACGAACTCATGATTGCGGCGGATTATTTCACACCTGTGGATGAGACCCTCATTCCCAGCGGTGAATTGCGGCCGGTGCAGGGGACGCCCTTTGATTTCACCACGCCCACCGCCATCGGCGCTCGCATCGGTGAAGCTGATCAACAGCTGCAGTATGGCCAGGGCTATGATCATAACTGGGTACTGACAAAAGAGACCGGGAAATTGGGTCTGGCGGCCAGCGTCTATGAGGCTTCCAGCGGCCGTTACATGGAGGTCTATACCACCGAGCCGGGCATGCAGTTCTATTGCGGCAATTTCCTGGATGGCACCTTTACGGGAAAAGAAGGGAAACGCTACAATCATCGCTACGGTTTGTGCCTGGAGGCCCAGCACTATCCCGAGTCTCCCAACAAGCCGGATTTTCCTTCTGTGGTGCTGCGGCCGGGTGAAACCTATACGCAAACCACCATGTATCAATTTTCTGTCCGGTGAACCATGCAGAAAAAATTGTTGATCATTCTTGCGGTTAATTTATGGGCGGGCGCGCTTTTCGGTCAGGCGCCGGACACACTGTGGCTCGCCGATCTCGATTTGTCGCAGATGGAAATCGGCTGGGGCGAGCCCCACGCCAATCGATCCATCGAGGGCAAGACCATCACCATCAATGGCCGCATTTTTGAACACGGCGTCGGCACTCACGCTGTGAGCTATTACGCCATCAACCTGGATGGCGAGGCGGAACGTTTCAAAGCCATGGTGGGAGTGGATGATGATGCCAACCAGCAGCGGCCCTCCATACAGTTTCTGGTGCACGCAGATCGCAGGCAGGTGTTCAAGAGCCCGATCCTGCATTTTCGCGAAGCGGCATTTCCCGTGGAGGTCGATTTGCAAGGGGTCAAACTCCTCGAGTTGATGGTGGAAGATGGTGGTGATGGCATCGGTTGGGACCACGCGGATTGGGCGGACGCTTTTATTCTGTATCGTGGAGTCAAGCCAACGGCCAGGGTGACGCCAAAACCGGAACCTTATGTCCTGACACCATCACCGCGTCCCGAGCCGCGCATCAATGGCGCCCGCATCTACGGCGGCCGGCCCGGCCGGCCTTTTCTCTACCGGATTCCGGCAACAGGCGAGCGGCCGATGAAATTTTCAGCCTCCGGTCTGCCCGCCGGTCTCGAGCTGGATGGCAACAGCGGCATCATCAGCGGCAAAGCGGACGCCAAGGGCACCTATCCGGTCACTTTGACAGCGGCGAACCGGCTCGGTGCGGCCACGCTCCTTTTCAAGATTGTGATCGGGGATCAGATCGCCTTGACGCCGCCGCTGGGATGGAACAGCTGGAACTGCTTCGCCTGCGCCGTGGATGACCGTCAGGTGCGCTCCGCCGCGCAGGCTCTGATTGCAAGCGGTCTGGCGGATCATGGCTGGAGTTATATCAATATCGACGACTGCTGGGCCATTAAACCGGGCGATGCGGATCCAGGTCTGGGGGGCCGCGAACGGGACAGCCAGGGACGGATTCGCACCAATGCCAAGTTTCCGGATATGCGCGCATTGACCGATTATATCCATGGCCTGGGTTTGAAAACCGGCATTTATTCCTCGCCTGGACCGCTGACCTGCGCCGGATACGCGGCCTCTTATCAGCATGAGGAGCAGGATGCCCTGCAGTTCGCCGAATGGGGTTTCGATTATTTGAAATATGACTGGTGTTCCTACGGAGAAATCGCCCGGCAGCCGTCGCTGGAGGATTACCAAAAGCCGTATCATGTGATGCGCGCGGCCCTGGATCGCGCCGATCGCGATATCGTGTTCAGTCTGTGTCAGTACGGCATGGGGGAGGTTTGGAAGTGGGGTGCGGAGGTGGGCGGCAACAGTTGGCGCACCACCGGAGATATCGTGGATTCATGGTCCAGTATGTCCGGGATTGGCTTTTCACAAGCAGGCCATGAATGGCACGCTGGTCCGGGGCATTGGAATGATCCGGACATGCTGGTGGTCGGATACGTGGGCTGGGGACCCAATCTGCATCCGACCCGGCTGACGGCGGATGAGCAATATACCCACATCACCCTGTGGTCGCTGCTGGCGTCACCGCTGCTGATCGGCTGCGACCTCACGCGCCTGGATGCCTTTACGCTCAATCTTTTGACCAATGACGAGGTTCTGGCGGTGAATCAGGACCCGCTGGGCGTTCAGGCATCGCGCGTCAAACAGCACGGCGGGGTGGAGGTTTGGGTGAAAAAGATGGAGGATGGCAGCCTGGCGGTGGGGCTGTTCAACCCTAACCGTGAAAAGAGCGTTGTTTCTGTGGATTGGAATTCTTTGGGAATCAGCGGCGGACAGACGGTGCGAGATCTATGGCGGCAGAAGGATCTGGGCGTTTACCGTGACCGCTTCAGCCGCGAGGTTCCGGCCCATGGCGCCTGTCTGGTGCTGCTGCGGCAGATATAATCGGGCATGAGCAAAGGGAGGCTGGCCGCACAACGATTCGGTTGTGCGTAAGGTTCAATGGCAGGGTGCGGCTTGCCGCACCCTGCCCAAACTGTCCTGCAGAAGGCATTTTTTGGATAAGCGGTGAGCAGCCGCGCCGGCGCAGGAGGTGCCATAGACAGCCAATCCTGGTGGCTGGCCGTCAAAGATTCTTTCAGAATGACATCGGGGGGGGAGGCATTTTTATTGTATATGAGGAATGCAATGACAACTTGACGCTTTCTGATATGCTGAACTGAACCATAATAATCACGATATCGCGCCCGGTTGCAGGTCAACGAGACTCGTCCACTTGGAACTTGACGTAACTTTCGCCAGTTTTGTAAACTGGCAATCACTTAAAGAAATCAGGAGACCCCACATGATCTACCGTTCACTGCTGGCAGTGTGCCTCATTTTTCTGGCTGCGATGGACTCCTTCGCGCAAGGCAAGGTTGTGGATTTATCTTCTCCGAACGATTTGCTCCTGGTCCGCGTGGAGACCGGAGAACAGCTGGCCTGGTCGCTCAGCTACGCGGGCAAGGTCATGCTGCTGCCGTCTCCCATCTCGCTGACGCTTGGCGACGGTAAGGTGCTGGGACCCTCCAGTGCGTTGAAAAAGGTGCAGCGCCGTCAGGTGGATCAAATTCTGGTCCCGGTCGTGCGAACCCGTTTCGATCGCGTCCGCGACCATTTCAACGAGATGATCCTTGATTTTTCCGGGGATTTCAGCGTGGTCTTTCGCGCTTATGACGATGGCATCGCTTACCGCTTCGTCACGCGTAAAAAAGGCGTTATCCGCATTGTGGATGAACTGTCTACCTTTGCCTTCGGTGGCGATCATGCACTCTATTTTGCCGAAGAGCCCAGCTTTTACTCTCATCAGGAGCAAGCATATAAATTGCTGCATCTCGGTGAACTCAATGATCATCGCAGGGCATATACCCCGGCGCTGGTGTCGCTGCCTCAAGGGTTCAAGGCGCTCATCAGCGAAGCGGATCTGCAGGATTATCCGGGCATGTGGCTGAGCGGTGACAAATCCTCTTTGTACCAGCTCAAGGGACGTTTTCCGCAGGTGGTGCTCCGCGATAGCGTCACCTCGGATCGCGATGTCAAACCCATCGAAAGAGCCGATTATATCGCCGAGACCAAAGGTGCGCGCGCATTCCCCTGGCGATTCCTGCTCATCACGGAACGGGATGGACATCTGCTGGAAAACACGATGGTTTTCAAGCTCTCACAGTCCACACAGATAAGCTCAACAGATTGGATCAAGCCGGGTAAGGTAGCCTGGGACTGGTGGAATGCCAACAATGTCTGGAATGTGCCTTTCAAGGCCGGACTCAATACAGCTACCTACAAATATTACATCGATTTTGCCAGCCGCTATGGCATTGAATATATAATTCTGGATGAAGGCTGGTACAAACTGGGCGATCTGCTCTCGCCCAATCCGGACATTGATGTCCCTGAGCTGATTCGCTATGGCCGCGAGAAAAAAGTGAGCGTTATCCTCTGGGTCACCTGGAAGACGCTGCTGGATCAGCTGCAGCCGGCGCTGGACCGTTTCGCCGTCTGGGGCGTCCAAGGCATCAAGGTTGATTTCATGCAGCGGGACGATCAATATATGGTCAACTATTACTGGATGATCGCCCGCGAGGCCGCCGCGCGCAAGCTGTTGGTGGATTTCCACGGCGCATACAAGCCGGCCGGCCTGGATCGCGCTTATCCAAATGTGCTGACGCGGGAAGGCGTCAAAGGCCTGGAACATAACAAATGGTCCAGGGAACTCACCCCGACGCACAATCTGATCCTGCCATTTACGCGCATGGCCGTGGGGCCCATGGATTATACGCCGGGCGCCATGGTCAACGCCCAGGCGCGGCAATTTCAAGTGATTTTCGATCTCCCCATGAGTCAGACTACCCGCTGTCAGCAGATGGCGATGTATGTGGTTTACGAGAGTCCGCTGCAAATGCTTGCGGATTCGCCCAGCCGTTATCTGGCGGAGCCGGGCTGCACCGCTTTCATGGCGGGGGTTCCGGTGCAGTGGGATGAGACACGGGTTCTGCAGGCCAGTGCGGGCGAGTATGTAGTGGTTGCACGCCGCAGCGGGGCGGAGTGGTACATCGGCGCCATGAACAATGAAAAAGCGAGAGACTTGACCGTTTCGTTGGATTTTTTGGCTTCCGGCGGGTATGAGATGCATTATTTTGCCGACGGCATCAATGCCGGCCGCTGTGCCATGGATTACAGCACCGGCACGGAAGAGGTGACAGCCCGTTCGACGCTGACCCTGCAGCTTGCCGAGGGGGGAGGCTGGGTCGCGCGGGTTAAACCGCTGCAACCATGAGTTTGCTGCGCGAAGCAGCCGGATCGGCCTGAGAAGAGGCCTGCAAGGATTTTTTAAAATGCGTTCGCCCGGATAGCACCGTCCATGCCAATCCCCCACTTGTCATGGTGTAACCATCTTTCAGCATCCGCGGCAGATCTCGGCGAAGACGCTAAAAGATTCTTGCAAGAATGACATTTTTATAATTGTACCTGTCATGCAGAAGACGATGCTTCGACATAAACTGAGTCAGGCTTTCTCTGTGGCTCTGTGCCTCCGTGGTAAAAGATTTTACCACCAGGACACAGAGGCACGGAGAAAAAACGTGCGATTCAGCTTTAAAAGTTTCGGCATGCTTTTAGGCTGCATCGAATCAGACATTCTGCGCCTGCCGCAACCTCACAGCGGGCTCCTGCGCATGCGCAAAGAAAGCCTTGCTTAAAAATATTTAAACATCTATATTAACTTGTGATTTTAGCGGGCAGACAAATTGACAATCCCGTGGTTCTCGCACCATTGGCCGGTTGGACCGATTCGGTTTTCAGGCGTATATGCAAGGAATTCGGGGTAGGGCTCATTTACACCGAAATGGCCAGCGCGGACGCGCTGGTACGCAATCGCAAGCGTACCCTTGACATATGCCGTTTCTCCCCGGAGGAACGGCCCATTGGCGTGCAGTTATTCGGCGCCGAAGCGGAGACCATGGCGGCGGCTGCAAAAATCGTCGCCGAACTGGAACCAGATTTCATCGACATCAATTTCGGCTGCCCGGCCAAAAAGGTCGTACGCCGCGGCGGCGGATCCGCGCTGATGCGCGATCTGCAGTCCATTCAATCCATTGGCACAGCGGTTGTGACGGCCACTGCGATTCCGGTCACGGCCAAACTGCGAGCCGGATGGCAGGAAACCGTCGTGGTAGAGGCCTGTCAGCGTCTGCAGGATGTGGGCATTGCGGCAGTCACCATTCATCCGCGCACGCAAAAGATGGGCTTCAAGGGTCAGGCTGACTGGCGTTTGATCGCGGACGTCAAGAAGGCGGTCTCCATTCCAGTCATTGGTAACGGCGATGTCAATACGGCGCAGGATGCCAGGCGCATGCTGGATGAGACAGGCTGTGATCTGGTTATGATCGGACGGGCTGCCCGCGGTAATCCGTGGATTTTCAAACAGGTTGTTGAATACCTCAAGGATGGTGTGATCATTCCGCCACCTTCCTTCGAAGAGCGACTGGCCATGTGCATTCGCCATCTCGAAGCGCAAGAACGGTTCTATGGAGCCCGCGTGGCGGTTTTTAATATGCGTAAACATATCTCTTATTATCTCAAAGGCGGCGAACACGTCACTCAGTTTCGGGAAGAGCTTTTCCGCCAGAACGATATTTTTAAAGTCCGTGCCAGTTTGCTGCAATTCCAGCAACAGCATAGTACCATGTTATCTGTTGCTGAGTCTATTGAGTCTATCTAGAGGCAGGAGCATATCCTGCCTTTTTTAATTCCTGAACCAAGAACAAATAAGTGGAGGTTGCATGTTGAAGCGCAAGGCAATTATCATGGGGGCAGCAGGAAGAGATTTTCATAATTTTAACGTCTTTTTCCGCAACAACGAGCAGTATGAAGTGGTCGCTTTTACCGCGACCCAGATCCCCAACATCGATGATCGCAAATATCCGGCTGAATTGGCTGGCGCACTTTATCCCAAAGGGGTTCCCATCGAACCCGAAGATAGACTGCCCGAGCTTATTCGCCAATACGATGTGGATGAAGTTTTTTTCGCTTACAGCGATGTGATGCATGAATATGTCATGCACAAGGGGTCTCTGGTCAACGCGCTGGGCGCGACGTTTTCCCTGCTGGGCCCGCGCCACACCATGCTGAAGGCCAAGGTGCCCGTGGTGGCGGTTTGCGCCGTCCGCACCGGCTGCGGCAAGAGCCAGACCACCCGCCGCGTCGCGGAAATTCTCAAAGCCAAAGGCAAACGCATTGTGGCCATCCGTCACCCCATGCCTTACGGCGATCTCGTCGCGCAAAAAGTTCAGCGCTACGCCAACCTTGATGACCTGGTGAAACATAAATGCACCATCGAAGAGATGGAAGAGTATGAACCGCACATCGTCAGCGGATCGATCGTCTATGCCGGCGTCGATTACGGCGCCATTCTGGAGCAGGCGGAAAAAGAGGCGGACGTCATTCTCTGGGATGGCGGCAACAACGACACGCCCTTTTACAAACCGGATGTGCATTTTGTAGTGGTGGATCCGCTGCGTCCGGGGCACGAGATCACCTATCATCCGGGCGAAACCAATTTGCGCATGGCCGATTACGTCGTCATCAACAAAGAGGTGGAAGCCGATCTGGATGACCTGCGCGAAGTGACGCAAAACATCCGCGCTTACAATCCCAAGGCGCGCATCATCGATGCCGCTTCCCCCATCCGCGTCGAGAATGAAGCAGCCCTGCGCGGCAAACGCGCCCTGGTGGTTGAGGACGGCCCGACGCTCACCCATGGTGAGATGTCTTTTGGCGCTGGCGTGATCGCCGCGGATCGTTATGGTGCCTCGGAATTGGTGGATCCGCGTCCCTTCCTCAAAGGCTCGCTGGTCGATACCTTTAAAAAGTATCCGGAGATTGGCACGCTGCTGCCCGCCATGGGGTATGGAGATGAGCAGATGCGCGATCTCGAGGCAACCATCAACGCTTCGGATTGCGATGTGGTGGTCATCGGCACGCCCATTGATCTGCGCCGCATCATCAAGATCAACAAACCGGCCGCACGCGTATTCTACGATCTGCAGGAAATCGGCCGCCCCAATCTCGAAGACGCCTTGAGCCAGTTCTGAGAGAGGATGCATGCCAGCATTAGTGGAAACCAATAAAATTGCCGTCGTCGCCCTCGGCGGTAATGCGATCACCCGGGAATTTGAAGAGGGTGATATCTATCAACAGTTCGCCAACACCCGCCGCGCCCTCATGGGCGTGGCGGATTTGATCGAACGAGGCTACCGCATAGCCATCACCCATGGCAACGGCCCGCAGGTCGGTCATTCGCTGATCCGGGTCGAAGAGACGCGCAATGTGGTGCCGCCAATACCGCTTGGTGTGATTGTGGCTGACCTGGAAGGCGGCATGGGCTATATGATCGAACAGTCGCTGATCAATAAACTGCTGCTGCGCGGCATCGCCCGCGATGTGGTCACGCTGCTGGCGCAGGTGGTGGTGGATCGTGATGATCCTTCGATTCACAATCCGACCAAGTTCGTCGGTCCGTTTTACAAGAAAGAGGATGTCGCTGCTCTGGTCGAGAAACGCGGCTATATCATCCGCGAGGATGCAGGACGCGGTTACCGGCGTGTGGTGCCATCGCCCATTCCGCAAAAGGTGATTGAAGCCAATATCATTCGCAAGCTGGTGCACGAGGGAACCATTGTCATCACCGTGGGGGGCGGCGGTATTCCGGTTTATCTGGAAGAGGATGGCCGTCTCGAAGGTGTGGATGCCGTCATCGACAAGGATTTGGCCTCCGCGCTGCTGGCGCGGGAGATCGACGCCGATGAACTGTATATTCTCACCGCGGTGGACCAGGTGGCGATAAACTTTGGCAAACCGGATCAGAGATATATCGATGTGTTGACGATCGCGGAGGCGCGGAAATATCTGGAGGAAGGGCAATTTCCAAAAGGATCCATGGGGCCCAAAATAGAGGCTGCCATCAAGTTCATTGAACAGGGCGGCAAAAAAGTCATCATCACCTCCGTAGAGCGCATGACTGAGGCGCTCGAGGGAGAAACAGGCACGGAAATTGTCGCCTGAACAGCTGGATATCACGATCAGGGTAGGCGTTATCATCAGCAGGAGTCACTCGTCATGTCAGAACAAAAGGCCAAGAAAAAGGATGTCACCATCACCATCAACGAAGCCTGGTGCAAGGGGTGTGTGATTTGCGTGGAACTTTGTCCGGAGTCGGTTCTGGAAATGCGCAGCGGCAAAGCAAAAGTTGCCCATTTGGACCAATGCTCCGCGTGTATGTTGTGTGAGTTGCGGTGTCCGGATTTCGCCATTGTGGTGGTAGACAACAGCAAAGTTGACCAATCAAGCGAGTAAGCGATGCAAGAAGAGAAAAACATCCGAGTTTTAACGGGAAACGAGGCGTGCGCCGAGGGTGCCTTGGCAGCGGGCATGCGTTTCTATGCAGGTTATCCTATCACGCCTTCATCGGAAGTGGCTGAGGTATTGGCTGTGGAGCTGCCCAAAATCGGCGGCGTCTTTATACAAATGGAGGACGAGATCGCATCGATCGGCGCCATCATTGGCGGTTCCCTGGCGGGCGTGAAATCCATGACCGCCACCAGCGGACCTGGATTTTCCCTGATGCAGGAAAACATCGGCTTTGCCGCCATGGCGGAGGTGCCTTGTGTGATTGTCAATGTCATGCGCGGTGGACCCAGCACAGGTCTGCCCACATTGCCCGCCCAGGGCGATGTGATGCAGGCGCGGTGGGGCACCCACGGAGATCACCCTATCATCGCGTTGGCGCCGTTCAGTGTGGCCGAGACCTTTGCACTGACTGTGCGCGCCTTCAATCTTTCGGAAAAATATCGCACACCGGTCATCCTCTTGCTCGATGAAATCATCGGACATGTCAACGAAAAAGTGAACATGCCCGACACGACGGCGCTTGAAATCATCGACCGCATCCCACCGGCGGTTGCGCCTGACAAGTATCTGCCCTATGAGCATACTGAATGCGGGGTGCCGCCCATGGCCAGTTTTGGACAGGGATACCGCTTCCATGTGACCGGATTGGCGCATGACGAGACCGGTTTTCCGACCAACAGCGGCCGCGAAATCGGCCGCCTCATCGAACGTCTCCATCGCAAGATCGAGCAGAATCGCGACGACATCGTCGAAGTGGATGCGTTCATGATGGACGATGCAGAGACCGCTCTGGTGTCTTTTGGCTCAACAGCCCGCTCCGCCCGCCATGCTGTGCGTCTGGCGCGGGAGGCCGGCAAGAAGGTGGGATTGTTGCGTCTGAAGACCTTGTGGCCTTTTGCCGACAAGGAGATCCGCGCCTATGCCGGGCAGATCAAAAACTGGGTTGTCGCCGAGATGAATCTGGGACAAATGGCCCACGAAGTGGAATGGGCTCTGGCAGGCGCGGCGCCGGTGAAGCGTCTCAATAAAGTGGATGGCGATCCCATCAGTCCGGCCGAGATTCTGCAGGCTCTGCCCGAGTGAAGTGATAGAGAAGGAGAGAAAGTTCATGTTCAATTACGATCAATATCTGCGTCTCAACAAATTCCCGCTCATCTGGTGTTCCGGCTGCGGCGATGGCATCGTGTTAAAGTCCATGCTGCGCGCCATCCATAAACTCGGCATCAACAAGGACGAAATGTGCATGGTCTCGGGCATCGGCTGTTCCAGCCGTCTGACCGGGTATGTGGATTTCAATACGTTGCACACGACCCATGGACGCGCGCTCACTTTTGCGACTGGAATAAAAATGGCCAATCCAAAGTTACATGTCGTCGTTGTCACCGGCGATGGGGATGCCACAGCCATCGGCGGCAACCACTACATCCACGCGGCGCGGCGGAATATCGATATCACGGTGATCCTGTTCAATAATTTCATCTATGGCATGACCGGCGGGCAGGTATCGCCCACCACGCCCAAAGGCAAACGCGCCAGCACAGCGCCGTACGGGAATTTTGAAAACGCCTTTAATATCAGTGGATTGGCGCAGGCCGCGGGCGCCAGTTACGTCGCCCGGGCCACGGTTTACAATGCCGTACAGTTGGAAAAGTACATACAACGCGCCATCGAGAAAAAGGGTTTTTCGCTGGTTGAAGTGCTGTCTCCATGTCCGACCGCCTATGGCCGCCGCAACCGGGAAGGGACACCGGTGGACATGATCCTGCATCAGAAGGAGAACAGCATCCCGGTGAGCAAGGCGGAAAGCATGACGCCGGAGGAACTCGAAGGCAAGATCATCACCGGTGTTCTGGTGGATACAGAGCGTCCTGAATGCCGGACGGAATATCAGCGCCTTATTGATCATCTTAAAGAGGAGAAATAAACGCGATGAGTTTTCGATATGAAATTCGTCTGAGCGGCGAAGGCGGTCAGGGGTTGGTATTAGCCGGCAAGATCCTGGCGGAGGCGGCTGCGGTTTATGATGAATTGAATGCCACCCAGAGCCAGTCTTATGGCCCGGAGGCTCGCGGCGGCGCCAGCCGTTCCGAGGTGATCATCTCCGATGAGGATATCGATTATCCCAAAGCGGTGAACATCGATCTGCTGCTGGCCCTGACCCAGGAATCCTGCGACCGCTATCACTCCGATTTGAAAAAAGATGGCATCATCCTGGTGGACAGCGAAGCGGTTACCAGGGTGCCGGAAGGATCTTTTCGCGTCATCAAAGTGCCGATCATTCAATTGGCGCGCGAAAAGGCGGGCCGGGCTCTGGTGGCCAATATTGTCGCTTTGGGCCTGATTGCGGGTATTTCCAGGATCGTGTCGGAAAAATCGCTGCTCACAGCGATCGAAGCGCGCGTGCCCAAGGGCACTGAAGAATTGAATTTGAAGGCCTTTGCCGTGGGCTTGCGGGAAGCGCAAGCCATCATGAAATAGAAAAGGGAAGCATATGGAGAGGACACTGGCCATCATCAAGCCAGACGGTGTAGCCCGGCATCTGGCGGGTGAGGTATTGGCACTGATTGAAAAATCGGGTTTCACGTTGGTTGGAATGAAAATGATTCGTCTGAGCCGCGTCCAGGCGGGACGGTTTTATGAGATTCATAAAGAGAAACCGTTTTACGGTGAACTGTTGAATTTCATGACCGAGGGACCTGTGGTTGTCGCGGTGTTGGAGAAGGAGAATGCGGTGGAAGCCTGGCGGGCCCTGATGGGATTGACCAACCCGCAGCAGGCGGCTGAGGGGACCATCCGGCGGCTCTATGCGGAGAATGTCTCCCGCAACGTGGTGCACGGATCGGATTCGCCGGAGAATGCCCGTCGCGAGATCGATTTTTTCTTCAGCGCGAGCGAATTGATTGCTGCAGAAAAATGAATTGAATTCATAAAATCGCAATTTTTGTCTTGACTATTAACAAGTTATTTACTAAATTTTGCGTCGATTTGGAGAGTGGAGAACCATGCTTCGACTTCGTATAGCAGGCCTGCCGATCGGCCAATTCACGGAGCAACGGCAACTCCCGGCATCCGGTCTGGATCTGTCAGCATGGCCGGAATTTTCATCTCCGATAATGGTGCAGTTGCAAGTTGACAAGACGGCAGAAGCCATTGTCGTGGATGTGAATTGGGAGACCGGTGCTCATTATGTTTGTGATCGCTGTGCGGAGCCGTTTGTCAGGCCGCTGGCGGAGCGGTTGTCTCTGATCTATTCCTTCGATGAAAAATTGACCGAAGGGGAGGACGAGAGCATCTTTTTCATCTCTGAATCCACGCAAGAAATTGATATGAGCGAATCCCTGCGCCAGAGTATGATCCTGGCGTTGCCGGCAAAGCGACTGTGCCAGGAAGCGTGCCGCGGGCTGTGTCCCCAATGCGGCGCCAACTGGAATACAGAGACCTGCAATTGTTCAGCGAATCAGGATGATCCGCGTTGGGATAAATTAAAACAACTATTTAAATCATAAGAGGTTTATTCAATGCCACTACCAAAGAGACGACATTCGAGAACCCGTCGCGATAAGAGACGGGCTAACTGGAAGGCAGCAACTCCAACAGTGACCGAGTGCTCCAACTGCCACCAACCCAAGTTGCCCCATCGCGCTTGTCCGAATTGTGGATATTATAAAAACCGTTCGGTTTTTCTGCCAAGAGAGCAATAGTGCATTTTTCTCTCCCACCATTCCATTACGTGACCTCAGGAATGTCTGACATTTTTGGGGTCGCGCTGTTTTTAACCAATATCGGAGTCCAGAGTTGATCAGAATAGCATTAGACGCCATGGGCGGAGATAACGCCCCCCACGACGTGGTCCATGGAGGTGTTGATGCCGCTCGAGCAGCCAAGGGCGAACTGGAAGTGGTTCTGGTGGGAGATGAAGCCGTTGTAAATCATCATTTGCAGCGTCACTTCCATATTAACGAATTGCCCATTTCTGTGGTGCACGCTTCACAGGCCATCTCTATGGATGAATCGCCGGCGGTTGCGGTGAAACAAAAACCGGATGCGTCCATAAACGTCGCCATGCGCCTGCACAAAGAAGGCAAAGTGGATGCAGTGGTCAGCGCCGGTAATACGGGCGCCATCATGGCATCGGCTTTGTTTGGTCTCAAGCGCATCCCGTGCATCCGGCGGCCGGCTATCGGAACGATCATGCCCGCTGAAACCGGAGGCTGTCTGCTGCTGGATGTTGGCGCCAATGCGGATAATAAACCTCAGGATTTGGTCCAATTCGCCATCATGGGAAGCATCTATTTCTCGCATGTCTATAATGAGCCCCGGCCCAAGATTGGCCTTTTGAATATCGGGCATGAAGAGATGAAGGGCAATGAAACCGTCCTCAAGGCGCATGAGATGCTGAAAAAATCGGGCTTGAATTTTATCGGCAACGTCGAAGGCGGCGATATCCTGCATGGAACAGCGGATGTTTTTGTTTGCGACGGTTTCACCGGCAACATCGTGCTCAAATTTGGTGAGAGCCTGCACAGCATGTTCAATTCCAACATGCGTAAACTGGCGCGCAAATACATCTTTTCGCAGCTGGGCGCTGTGCTGATGAAGCCAACTTTCGACGGCATCAAGAAAATATTTGACTATCAAGAGTACGGCGGCGCGCCTTTCCTGGGCGTCCAGGGCGTCTGCATCAAGGCCCATGGCCGTTCCACACCGCGCGCCATTCGTAACGCCGTCCTGGCCGCCAAAAAAATGGTTCATGAAAAAGTGAATGAACACATTCAGGACGAAATTCAACAGGTTGCTTGCCTCGAGTAAATCCTTTCCGGAATCAGGAGAGCAACCACTTACAGGAGTCATTCATTGGGCAATTCTATTTATTCAATGATCGTGGGAACCGGTGTCGGCATTCCCAGCCGTATTCTCACCAATAAAGATTTCGAAAAAATGGTCGATACCAGCGATGCCTGGATCAAGGAACGAACCGGGATCGAAGAGCGCCATATCGTCGAAGAGGGACGCTACACCTCCGACCTGTGCGCCGAGGCCGGCCTGAATGCATTGACGGATGCGCGCCTCAAACCGGAAGACGTTGACCTGATCATCGTGGCCACCGTCACGGGTGATGTGGGTTTTCCTTCAACCGCCTGCATTGTTCAGGAAAAAATGGGCGCCATCAATGCGGCCGCTTTTGATATCGCTGCGGCGTGCTCCGGCTTCCTCTATGGCCTGTCCATGGGCAACGCCATGATCGCCACTGAGCAGGCCAAAACCGTTCTGGTGATCGGTGGCGAAACGCTCAGCCGCGTCACCGACTATAGCGATCGCGGCACCTGTGTTCTCTTTGGCGACGGCGCCGGCGCAGCCGTTCTGCGCCCGGCCGAGGGAAATCGCGGTATTCTCGGTACCTATCTTAAAAGCGACGGCCGTTTTGGACATCTGCTGCATATTCCGGGCCTGGGAACGCGCTATCTCCCCAGTCATGACACCCTGGATAACCATATGCATTTTATAAAGATGGAGGGGCGGGAGGTCTTCAAACAGGCTGTGATGGCCATGGGCGACGCCGCGGAGACCATCCTGAACCGAACCGGGCTGACTGGAGACGATGTAGATCTGCTGATCCCTCATCAGGCCAATTTGCGCATCATCGATGCCACTGCCAAGCGCGTCAAGATTCCCCCCGAACGTGTGTTTGTGAATGTCGAACGATACGGCAACACTTCAGCCGCGTCCATTCCGATCGCCATGGACGAAGCGCGCCGCGGCGGAAAGCTGCAAGACGGACAAACTGCACTGCTGGTGGCGTTTGGATCCGGATTCACATGGGCCTCGGCTCTGGTGCGTTTCTAAAAGTTGAGGATTCACTGTGAGTAAAACCGCTTTCATATTTCCCGGTCAGGGATCTCAAGCTGTCGGTATGGGGGCTGATATTCATGCGGCCCATGACAGTATTGCCGCCCTCTATGCCCACGCCGCGGAGATTTTGGGTTTCGATCTGGCTGAGCTTTCTTTCTCGGGACCTGAGGAACGGTTACGGCAAACCCGCATCACGCAACCGGCCCTGTTCGTTCACAGCCTGGCCCTGTATCAGCTGGCGCGTGAACGCGGCTTGAAAGCGGACATGATCGCAGGCCACAGCCTCGGCGAATTCACGGCTTTCACGGCCGCTGCTGCCATGGATTTCGACACCGGCCTGCAACTCGTCAAGGTGCGCGGTGAATTGATGCAGGAAGCCGGCCAATCGCAAGCTGGTGCCATGGCCGCCATTCTCGGCATGGAAATCGCTGTGCTTGAAGAGATTTGTTCTCAAGTGAGCCGGCAAGGGCTCGTCACCATTGCAAATATCAACGCCCCGGGACAAATCGTGATTTCCGGCAGCGTCGCCGGGGTGCAGGAAGCCGTGCGTCTGGCCAGCAGTCGCGGTGCACGGCGTGCAATTCTCCTGCCCGTGAGCGGCGCTTTCCATTCACCCCTTATGGAGTCCGCCAGACCGGCTTTTGCCAAAACCCTGCAGACCGTGGCATTCAAACAACCCGAAACCACGGTATATTGTAATGTGACGGCCAAACCGTGTGAGCGCGCCACGGATATCGCGCCCTTGCTGGAGCGGCAGCTGGTCAGTCCTGTGCGCTGGAGTACGCAGGTCGAACAAATGATACAGGACGGTGCCACTCGTTTCATCGAAATTGGTTGCGGCGCTGTCTTGAGCGGACTGATTCGCAAGATCAATGCAAATGTAGAAGTGAAATCCATCAGTTCACAACAAGACATCACCAATTTGGTATGAGGTCAGCGATGATCGATTTGAAAGATAAAGTGGCAGTGGTTACGGGTAGCGCCAGGGGCATCGGCAAGTCCATTGTCCTGCGTCTGGCAGCGGCCGGGGCCGATGTGGTGGTTTCGGATATTGATCTGTCCGGTGCTGAACAAACCACAGCGGAGGTCAAAGCCCTGGGGCGGCGCAGCCTGGCGGTCCGCAGCGATATATCGCAGTTGGCCGATGCGGAAGCCCTTATCGAAAAAGCGGTCAGCGAAATGGGGCGCATCGATATTTTGGTCAATAATGCAGGAATCACCCGCGACAATCTTTTGTTGCGTATGGATGAGAAAGAGTGGGACAGCGTCATCGCGGTGAACCTCAAGGGCACCTTCAACGGCATCAAGGCCGCCACACGCGTGATGATGAAGCAGCGCAGCGGCAAAATCATCAACATGGCCTCCGTGGTCGGTGTGATGGGAAATGCCGGACAAGCCAATTATGCGGCTTCCAAGGCGGGCGTAATCGGTCTTACCAAATCCGCTGCCAAAGAGCTGGGGAGCCGCAACATTCAGGTCAATGCCGTGGCGCCGGGATACATCGAAACCGATATGACCAAGGGTTTGCCTGAAGCGGCGAAGGAAGCTTTTATGACCATCATACCGCTCAAGAGGCCAGGCACCGCGCAGGATGTGGCGGATATTGTGCTGTTCCTGTCCAGTTCCCTGGCGGACTATGTGACCGGGCAGGTCATCCATGTGGACGGCGGCATGGTGATGTAGGATAAATGACAGCCAACAAAATTGGGATACCCTTGCGAAGGTCCTCAATACCTTCGCAAGAGTAAATCAAACATTGATAATAATGATCGAACGCAGCTAAACCATAACTCTTATAGGAGGATAAATTAATGCGTACCGAAGATAAGATGAAAGAAATCATCGTCGAACAGCTTGGTGTGGATGCCAGTGAAGTCACTGAGCAGGCCTCATTCATCGATGACCTGGGTGCAGATTCTCTCGACACGGTCGAATTGATCATGGGTTTCGAGGAAGCATTCGGGATCGAAATTCCGGATGAGGATGCTGAAAAGATGACCACGGTCGGGGATGCCCTCAAGTACCTGAATCAGAAACTGGGCAATAGCTAAAAAAGGTTAAAGGGGGCGACTGAGGTTGCCCCTTTCTTTAAGCGCTCAATGGACAGGCTATTTGAAAGCCCTTTGGGTTCACTTAAACAAGGAAATGCATGGAGCCGAAACGTGTAGTGGTCACGGGCATGGGCGTGGTGTCTCCGCTTGGACATGACCTGGACCTCTTTTTCGACAATCTTCTGGCCGGCAAGAGCGGTATTTCCCGCTTTGAGGCGTTTGATGCGACTTCTTTTGATACCAAAATTGGCGGTGAAATTAAAGAGCTGGACATCGCCCGGTATCTCGATCGCAAGGAAATGCGGCGCATGGACCGTTTCACTCATTTTGCCATGATCGCTGCCATAAAAGCGGTGGAGGACGCGCGCATCGATTTCGATGCTGTGGACCGCGATCTTTTCGGCGTCATCTGCAGCTCAGGCATTGGTGGCATGCAGGTCTTCGAAAAAGAAGTCCAGGCATTGCTGGAGCGCGGTCCGAACCGAGTCAGCCCCTTTTTGATCCCCATGTTGATCGCTGATATCGCCCCCGGGCACATTTCGATCCACTACGGCCTCAAGGGTGTGAACTATGCCACCGTCTCGGCTTGTGCCTCTTCAGCGCATTCCATAGGCGCGGCTTATACGCACATCCGCAATGGCGAGGCCATTGGTATGCTGGCGGGCGGTTCGGAAGCGCCCATCTGCCGCATCGGTGTGTCAGGATTTAATGCCTTGAAAGCCTTATCCACGCGCAATGAGGAACCGGAAAAAGCCAGCCGCCCCTTTGATGCGCAACGTGACGGGTTTGTCATGGGAGAGGGAGGCGCTATTTTGGTTATGGAAGAACTGGAACACGCCAAAAACCGTGGCGCTAAAATTTATGCGGAAATTTCCGGTTACGGATTCAGCGCGGATGCTTATCACGTCACTGCGCCCGATGCAACCGGAGATGGCGCGGCGCGCAGCATGCGTCTGGCGCTTAAAACCAGCGGCCTCGAACCCCAGCAGGTTGACTATATCAATGCTCACGGCACCTCGACGCAGCTCAACGACAAGACCGAGACCCTGGCCATTAAAAAAGTTTTTGGGGACTATGCCTATCAACTGCCCATCAGCTCCACCAAATCCATGGTGGGCCATATGCTGGGTGGTTCCGGCGCGGTGGAAGCCGTGGCCACGATCATGAGCATCCGGCGCGGCGCCATTCACCCGACCGCCAATTATGAATATCCCGATCCGGATTGCGATCTCAATTATGTTCCCAAAGCACTTCAACAAGCGGTCAACACGGCCTTGTCCAATTCGTTCGGTTTTGGCGGACATAATGTAACCCTGGCGTTTAAAAAGTATGCCGAGTAGTATATCCCAATGAGGGGAAGGTCTCGATCCATAAACGGGTGGTGTTGTATGGAATGGAGCAAACTTTTTTTCTTCAGACTCTTTGGCCAACAGCGTGCTTCTCTGCCATCGCAGCTCGAAGATCTGATGCGGAGGATCAACTACCGTTTCCACGATCTCGCCCTGCTGACGCAGGCGCTCAAGCACCGTTCCTGTCTGGTGTTGACGGGGGAAGAACGAATACAATCCAATGAACGGTTGGAACTCCTGGGGGACGCTGTACTCGGTCTGGTCGTCACGGAATACCTCTATGCACAGCACCCCGATGAAGAAGAAGGGACGCTCACCAACTATAAATCCTTGCTCGTCAACCGTCTCAATCTCGGCCGGGTCGCGCGTGAATTTGATTTGGGCAAGTTCATCTTTCTCAACGAATCCGAGGAGCGCGCCGGCGGCCGCACGCGCGATTCGATCCTCGCCGATGCCCTCGAAGCCGTCATCGGCGCCATGTACCTCGATGGTGGACTGGAACCGGCGCGAAAGATGATCCAGAAACATATCGCCCATGGCCTGCCCAGCCTGTTGGCGGAGACACAACTGCAGAATTTCAAGAGCCTTTTACTCGAGTATTGTCAGCGTGACAACAAACAGGGCCCCATTTATCTGGTCGAAAACGAAGAGGGTCCGGATCACCATAAAGTGTTTACGGTGGGCGTGTTGATCAATGGCATCAAGTGTGGTTCGGGTGTTGGATCTTCGAAAAAACTGGCCGAACAACGCGCAGCCGAGGAAGCGCTCAAGCGCCTGCGTACCAACCAAGCAGAAGGAAAGATCTCATGAACTATTTTTTAACCGAAGAACAGCAAGCCTATCAGCAGCTGGCGCGTGAATTTGCCCAAGGCACCATCGCACCGGTGGCTGCTGAATATGACAAAAAGGCTGAATTTCCATGGCCGGTTGTCAAAGAGATGGCGCGTATGGATTTTTTCCGTCTCTGGGTACCGCAGGAATACGAAGGACTGGGTGGCGGAACCATGGAATTGGTACTGGTCACGGAAGAGCTGTCCAAGGCATGCGGCGGCATATCTCTGGCCCTGGCCGGAACCGCGCTGGGGACCTTTCCAATACTGATCTCGGGGAATGACGAACAAAAGAAGAAATTTTTGCCGGTGCTGGCGAGCGGTGAAGGGCTGGCTGCGTTTTGCCTGACGGAGCCCGAAGCCGGTTCCGATGCGGGGGCGATTCAAACAACGGCGCGTCTGGAAGGCGATCATTATATCCTCAACGGCACAAAACACTTTATCACCAACGGCGGCGTGGCCAGATATTACCCGGTCATCGCCTCCACTGATCCCAGCCGCGGCAGCCGCGGCGCTTCCGCCTTCATCGTCGAAGAAGGGACGGAAGGTTTGATCTTTGGAAAAAAGGAAGACAAGCTGGGCATTCGCGCCTCGGCGACCTGCGAAGTGGTTTTCCAGGATTGCAAGATTCCCAAGGCCAATCTCCTCGGCAGGGAAGGCCAGGGTTTCATGGTGGCCATGAAGACGCTGGACAAATCCCGCCCCGGCGTCGCGGCACAAGCGCTGGGCATCGCCCAGGGCGCATTGGATCATGCGGTGCGCTATGCCAAAACACGGCGTCAATTCGGCCAGAGCATCGCCTCTTTCCAGGCCATCCAGTTCATGCTCGCCGACATGGCCACCGAGATCGAAGCCGTACGCGCGCTGCTCTATGCCACCTCCCGCATGATCGATGCCGGTGAAAAAGACTTTGGCCGCGAATCCGCCATGTGCAAAGTCCTGGCCGGCGATGTGGCCATGCGCGTCACCACCGATGCAGTACAGATATTCGGCGGTTACGGATATATGCGCGACTATCCGGTGGAAAAATACATGCGCGACGCCAAGATCACGCAGATCTATGAAGGCACCAACCAGATTCAGCGCAATGTCATTGCGCGCCATATCATCAAGGACAGCGCCAGTAATAATTAACGATTGCCTGTAACGATTGCCTTGCGAAGGTTTTATGCCTTCGCAAGGTTAAATTTCCCCTGATCAACCGGTCTGACGGCATGATCAAAGATTCATACCAAACCATCGCGAATTCAGCGCAAGCCGAGCTAAAGGTGAAAGGATCGCGTTTTCTCGGCTTTGCCGCCCCTGCAGTGGACAAAATTGCAGCCGAGTCCTATGTCGACGGACTGAGAAAGCAATTTTTTGACGCCACCCATCACTGTTACGCCTATCGCTGCGGATATCAGAGCCAGGAATACAGCCGCTTCTCCGATGACGGAGAACCATCCGGCACGGCTGGAAAGCCCATTCTGCACGCCATCCAGGGCCACGATCTCACCAATTTGGTGGTGGTCATCGTCCGGTATTTCGGTGGCGTCAAGCTGGGTACAGGCGGATTAGCCCGCGCGTATGCGGATACGGCCGCTCTGGTTCTCGAACAAACGCCTCCCATCACACAGTATCACTGTGTTCCCTTGAAGCTTAAAGTTGGTTATGAGCAGCTCTCAGCGGTCCTGAAACTTTTGCAACGGCATCATGCGGTCATCGTGTCCTCCGATTATGCCGACTGCGTCCGTATCCGTACGAGCGTCCGTGCCGGAGAGATCGATGTCTTGCAGCGGGAATTGATCGATGCAACACATGGCCACATCAGCATCTTTTTGGGAGACGATGGGGATGATTGAAGTGTCATTTTTCGCACTTTCGAGCCTGCAAGAGCTCTGCAGAGTGTGCCTGCGGCAACCATACAGGAACTGATAGAATGAAATGTTATCACTGCGCTAACGAGATAGCCGTAGAGAGAACAGTGGGCAGACAACAGACCTGTCCGCGCTGTCACAGCTATCTGCACTGCTGTCTGAATTGTGAGTTGTACGATGTGAGGGCTTTTCATGAATGCCGCGAGTCCGAGGCGGAATGGGTGAAGGAGAAGGAGAGCGGTAATTTTTGTGCCTATTTCACACCGCGCAAGCGGGACGGAGCTGGAGGCGGGGATGACCGCGGCGCGGAAGCGCGCCGCAGGCTCGATGAACTTTTCGGCAAAAAGAGCCCATTGGATCAGTAAATGCGCTGCAGTTTTCCGGTCATGTCTTGAATCGATTCACCGCAAATCATGCGCACTTCCAGGTGTTGGCGTAGCAGGGCATATTCTTCGCTCTCGAAAATTTTCACACAATCGCGGAAATGATCATAATCATTGATTTCATACAGGTAAAGAATGCGCCAGTCTTCAGAGCCGGGCGCAGCCAGGCCGCTGGCATCGCTGACAAAACCTTCGATGGAGCGGCAATACCCCAGCCAACGGCTGTTGACGATGCGCCACTGGCTTTCCAAGGATTTCAGCAACTGGGTCTGGGCTTCAGCGGGCAGTTCCATCACGTGCGCAATGCCCGACTGGCGGCGCCGGACCGCCACCAGCATCAGTTTTGTGGCTTCCACAGGCCGGGCTTTCTTTTTTCTGCGCCAGAATATCGTCACGCCGAAGAAAAGAACGAACCCGATGATGATCAATAAAATGAAGAGTTGTAAAAGGTCCATGAATGCTCTCCTGTCTGATGTATGAAAAGTTAGGCCATTCTATAATCAAGAGCAAGTGAAATTTTAGCTAACTTCAAGAATCTTGCTTGCTTCTGGAAAATTTTCTTTTTATATTATTAAAAATAAGTACTTGCTTATAGGCACCAGGATTGGCACCGTGGTCCGGCAGCTTATAGCCTATAGGGAGGCGGACTGGCACGAGAATTGCATTTTTGTATTCCGCGCAGAGTATAAATTGCATTTAATATGTTATTAATAAAGACAATAGACTACTCTTGGCGGATAAAGATTTGCATGAAATTGTGACAGTCGGGTCTGAGGGTGTGACATTTAGGTTACAAAGCCCCATGGATTGCGTGGTTTTAACAGGAGGGTTTGGGCATGGTGGACGAAACGGTCAATCCAGCCGACTTGGAAAAGCTGAATCTCAGAACCAAGAGCAGCATCGAGCAAATTCGTGAGATTCTTTTTGGCGAGAAAGCCGCGGAGTGGGAACGGCGCATGAATACCTTTCTCCAGGGTTTGCGCGATCTCGATGCCAAGTTGATTGAAGCTGAAAAACGCCTTGCCGAGGCAAATCTAAAAATATCAGCGCTCACGGAGCGCTTCACCCAGAGTGATGCAAGCTGGACGCAACTGCATGACCTTCTGAAGTTGTTGGACAAAGATCTGAATCAAAAGATTGCCCAACTCCAGGATGCCAAAACCGACCGTGAAATGGTCGCTCGCGCCTTTGAAGATTGGGCGATGCGGATTCGAAATTTGCGTGCAGAATAAATAAACTCTGGGGTTATGAATAAAAATAAAGCCAAAAACGCCGACGCAGAATTGCAGCGGTTGCGTGATCTTCTTTTGGGAGCGGACAGCGATTTCGCGCGCATACGCTCCGAATTGGAGCACCTGCGCTCTCAATTCGCCGATAAAGAAGCGATGATCGCTTCTTTGAATCCGCTGCTCACGGATTTGCTGGAACGCACCATCAGCGATAACAAGGAAGATGTGGCCGAAGCGCTGGCACCTGTCATGGGTGAAGCCATTAAACGCCAGGTGGTCGAAACTCGTGAAGAAGTCGTTGACGCGCTCTATCCCATCATTGGCAAGACCATTCGCAAGTCAGTCGCCGAGGCGATGAGCGATCAGTTCTCTTCGGTCAATAAAAAGATTGAAAATACCATTCGCCGGTCATTTCTGCCGACCTGGCTGCAGGCGCAATTACTCGGCATGAAGCGTGCCGATCTTTTGATCAAAGGATCTTTGCCGTTTCGGATCGAACAGATATTTGTCATCCACTCCGAGACCGGCCTTCTCATCGCGCATGTATCCGCCGATGAGCATGAAAATGGCAACGGCGTTGACCAGGAACTTATCAGCGGCATGCTCACGGCCATTCGTGACTTTGTCGCGCATGCGTTTCAATCGCATGATCATGACTTGCAGGAGATCCACTACGGCCAATCGAAAATTCTTCTTGATTTGGGGCGGTACGCGTATCTCGCCGTGGTCATCTCAGGCTATGAACCGGATAATTTTTACAAGGATGTTGGCCGGCTTAACCAGAAAATCTACAACCGCTATTATCGCGCCCTGCGCCAGTTCAATGGGGATCTGAGCGATTTTGTCAATATTTCCAGTCCCCTGCGCGGTTTCATGGATACTTATAATGGGGTTGCGGAAGCCGCGGAGGAGAAGAAATCCAAGCCTTATTTGCTGTATCTGTTCTTTTTCACTGTTTTCCTGGTGCTGATGTTCATTGGCTTCGTTTTTCTGCCGGGTTACTGGCGTGATTATAAATTGCAAAGCGCCATTGGAGAAAAATTGACAGCGGTTCCCCATTTGCAGGAACAAAAGTTATCCTATCATTGTGATGATGGAAAAGTTGTGCTGGGGGGACAGGTCAGCAGTTTCGCGGTCAAGGCCAGAATTGACAGCCTCATCCAGCGTGTACCTGGCGTGCGTCAGATTGATGACCAGATACAGGTCATTGTTCTTCCGGCCACAGAGGAAGAAATCCTTGCTTCGGTGCAGCGCCGGCTGGCGGCTTATGACAGCCTGCCCTATTTCAGACCGAAACTGGTGGTGGAAGGGGAGGCGTTGATCATCCATGGTTTTGTCCCCGATGCCCGTCTTAAACGCGATATCGGACTGCTGCTGAGCGAAGTGCATGGGATACGCGTGGTCACCAACAACCTGGTCGTACTCAATGCCAGCGAATTGGTGGAGGTGCGCAGTTTCCTGCGTGAAAACGCCATTCAATTTGCCGCCAGATCGGCCGAATTCCCCCCGGATCAGCTCAACAAGCTCGAAGCGGCGGTGGCGGTCTATCGCGTTTTTGCCAGGGAAGGTGCCAAATTGGTGGTGCGTGGATTTGCCAACGACTACAAGGATTTTTCCCGTAACGTTCTTTTATCCAAAGAACGGCTGGATGCGGTTTTAGGCAAACTCGCGGAAATGAATATCGCGGGAGATGTTGTGATACCTGTTTCGTATGGTGATAAATCACCAAAACTCGTCGAAGAAACTATTCAGCAGAAGAGCAAGACGCCGAACTACCGGGTCGAATTTGATCTTCTTTTGGGGAGCAATTAATCATCCATGACCATCGAAGTCAGTAAAAAAATCTGCATGCTCGGTTCTTTCGGGGTTGGTAAAACCAGTCTGGTGCGGCGCTTTGTCTATAATCTTTTTGATGAAAAATATCTCTCCACCATTGGGGTTCAGGTCACACAGAAAAAAATGCCGCCGGTCACTTTGGCGAAAAAATCGCAGGCCGTTGCTTTTAAATTCATACTGTGGGATCTCGCTCATATCGAAAAGTTCAATGAACTCATCCGCAACTACTTTCGCGGTTCAAATGGCGCGCTCGTGGTCTTTGATCTGTCCAGGTCCCTGTCCATTCAGAATCCGGACGTATTTCTGAAACCGTTCAAAGAGACCAACCCGGACAGCAAAATCATCTTTATTGCCAACAAGTACGATCTGGTGGAAGCCGAAGGACCTGTGGTAGAGGAGTTCAGGCAGTTTGCGAAATCCCATCAAGTGCCCTGTTTCATGACCAGTGCTAAATCCGGCGACAATGTTGAAAAGGCCTTTAACAAGCTGGCAGAGATGATTCTCGAGGCGGAATAGCGTGCTGGAAGTCATTGAACATATTCTGGCGGAAAAGAAAATCGTTTTCGCTCTTTTCAGTGAAAACCAGAAACTGGTTCAGCTCAGCCGCCATTTTAAAAAAGTCATGCCCATTGAAATGGATAGCGTGACGACGCATCTGCTCGATCTGTTCCCGGAATTCGTGGGCAATGAATCCGAAATCGCCGCCCTGTATAAAGGTGAACGCAAAAAATACGTACTCGAAAAAATCGGCCGCCCCAATCAGGACGGCGATATTTCCTATTACACCTTCAGTCTGACCTCGCCGAAACAGATATCCGCCAGGGAGAAAAATCTCCTCCTGGTCATTCAGGAAACCAGCAATGAGACCAACCTTGAACAGAAGATTCAACAGCAGCGCTATGAAATCCTGCTGCTGCAGTCCTCGTTGACACGGGCGGCCCATTCCAGCGGCGTCACCATCATCGGCGAATCGATTCAAATCCAGCATATTCGAGATTTTGTCACCAAGATCGCCAAATACCATAATTCGATCGTGCTGCTGGAAGGGGAGACCGGCACGGGTAAAAATCTCGTCGCGCGCATGATACACAACAACTCCACCCAGGCCAATGCACCCTTTGTTGAGGTCAACTGCGCGTCCATACCCGACAATCTCATCGAGTCGGAGATTTTCGGTTATGAAAAAGGCGCTTTCACCAATGCGGTCTCGCCCAAAAAAGGACTGCTGGAGGAAGCTGATGGGGGCACCCTGTTTCTGGATGAAATTGCCGAACTGCCCCTCGCGCTGCAGGCCAAATTTCTCTCTTTTCTGGAAACCAAAAAATTCCGCCGCCTCGGCAGCACCCTGGAACGGACCGTCACGACCCGGATCATCGCAGCCACCAACCACGACCTCCAGCATGCTGTGGAACGCAAGGAATTCAGGCTGGACCTTTTCTACCGCCTCAATGTGCTGCGACTGCGTCTGCCGCCGCTGCGCGAATTGAGCGGCGATATTCTGCGCATGGCGGATCATTTCATGAATATTTACGCGTACGATTTTAAGAAGAAGATTAAAAGCATCGCTCCCGAAGCGCAGCGCAAACTTTTGGCCTACCGCTGGCCGGGCAATATTCGAGAGTTGCGCAACGTCATCGAGCGGGCCGTCATCTTCGCCAATGAGGATATCATTGAGGCGCACGATATCCTTCTTATCGACCATGACCAGCAACTCCCCGAAGAAGTGATCGAACCCGTGGTGCCTCCCGATGATCTCTCCCTCCATGATATGGAGAAGCGACTCATCCTCCAGGCGCTGAGCCGTACCCGCGGGAATCAGACCCGTGCCGCACGTCTGCTTGGGTTGAGCCTGGATACGCTGCGCTATCGCATCAAAAAATACGAAATTCAGTACTGATTTTTCTGCTCTCACTCCTGCCCGTTTACGCATTCCCGCATTTTTGTGGTATT
This sequence comes from Candidatus Zhuqueibacterota bacterium, assembly GCA_963169875.1. Classification (GTDB taxonomy): domain Bacteria; phylum Zhuqueibacterota; class Zhuqueibacteria; order Residuimicrobiales; family Residuimicrobiaceae; genus UBA2214. The sequence goes on along the minus strand of CAUJEL010000054.1, from coordinate 3,686 downwards.
TACTACTGTGAGTACCATCACACTGTCCAGTTTGCTAACAATACCCATCAAAAAACCGGGATTCATTATGTTAAAGCGATGCAACGTTCTTGTCCTGCTGCTTCTATTGGCGACGCTTCCCCTGAATGCGCAGATCTGGGAATCCGGAAAGGGATTTAGCCTCTACAGCAGCGCGGTAAAATTTGCCGGCGATACACCGGATCGCGCCGCGCTCGGTGTCGTCTCCGGAGTCGGATTGCGCTATGCGCCCTCCATGTATCTGCAATTTGAGGCCAGCGCCGGCTATGGAGGATTCAAACCGGCTATCGAAGGGTCCCGCTACAAGAAAAACAGCGCGGATCCCTACCGCACCTTCCTGTTCCCGCTGACCCTGGGCGTGCGTTTGACGCCGGTCGCGCGCGGCCGCCTCAAACCCTATATAGCTCTGGGTGCAGGCGTACTCTATTGGGATCTGCGATTTATCGAGGACGATGAGCAACGCTCGTTCTGGAGCGACAATCTTTTGCGTTGGGGCCAGCGCGTCAGCGGTTTGCGAAAAAACGCGCTCCTGTACCAGGGCGTCGGTATTGAATGGTTCATCACTCCTTCGTTTTCGCTCGATTTGCAGGGCCGGTTTTCTGCGCTGCTGCAGATGCGCACGGATAATGTCGGATATGACGACGTCAATAACCAGGTGCTTCAGGGCATCGCCCAACTCACCTGGTATTGGGGATACCTGCGCGATCGCGACCGCGATGGCATGCTCGACAAGTTCGATGCCGATCCCGAGCGTCCGGAAGATTTTGATGGTTTCCAGGATGGCGACGGTGCTCCGGAGCCCGATAATGACCTGGATGGTGTCCCTGATGTCTGCGACCTGGCACCGCTGCAATCGGAGGATAAGGACGGCTGGCTCGACGGCGATGGCCTGCCCGATCCGGATAATGACGAAGACGGCATTCCCGATGAACAAGATCTCTGTCCCAACGAACCTGAAGATCTGGATGGCTTTGAAGATAACGATGGCTGCCCGGACATCGATAATGACCAGGATGGCATCGTCGATGCGCTCGATGCCTGTCCCAATGAAGCAGAGGATATGGATGGTTGGGAGGACAGCAACGGCTGTCCTGATTTCGACAATGACGGGGATCTGATCGTGGATGCCATTGATAAATGTCCGGATCAAGCGGAAACCATCAATGGCTATCTGGACGAAGATGGCTGTCCGGATGCCGACAGCGACGGCGACGGGGTTCCGGATGAACGGGATCGTTGTCCCGGCGCAGCGGAGACCATGAACGGATTCGAGGATGATGATGGCTGTCCGGATGAGCTGCAGCTCAAACCACAGGAGGAGAGTGGTCCGGCTGAGACGCCCCTGGTGTTGCAGGGTGTGACCTTTGCTTCGGGTAAGGCAGAACTGACCCCGGAATCTCTTCCCGTTCTTGATGAGGTTGCCAACGGACTGGTTCTCAATGATCAGACGGTGGTGGAAATACGCGGTCACACCGACAACATCGGAGATGCGACGGTCAACCAAATTTTGTCCGAGAAGCGGGCCGAGGCGGTGCGTCAGTATCTGCTCAGCAAGGGCATTGCGCCGGAACGTGTGACGGCCGTGGGGTTTGGCGCGCGCTTCCCGGTGGCCAGCAACAAGACGTCCGCGGGCCGGGCGCAGAACCGGCGCATCGAGTTTGTCAGGGTGAAATAAGGGTGCTGCTTGCTGCACCGGGTTACTCCCCAAGATACCTGGCAGTACCTGGTTCGTAGTACCGCATTTATGCGGGCTTAAGATTTGTTTCTGTTGGCAATGAACAATGGGCTCCACCTGTTTTTGGTGGGGCCTGTTTTTATGAATGCTGCTACTCCCACGGTATCTGGCCGTACAGCGTTCGTAGTTCCGCATTTATGCGGGCATTTGACTTTGTTTCTGTTGGCAATGAACAATGGGCTCCACCTGGTTTTGGTGGGGCCTGTTTTTATGAATGCTGCTACTCCCACGGTATCTGGCCGTACAGCGTTCGTAGTTCCGCATTTATGCGGGCATTCCCCCTCGCATTAAAAATAATACCAGATACTGCGATACTCCTGAATATCCTCACCCCGCCTCTGCAACTCTTTGAGATAAGCCAATATGGGCACATCCTTGTGCAGATAGGTGGGCGCCAAACTGAGATTCTTCTCCCAGGGGTGGAATTCATAGAGGCGGCTGCCGTCCGGCAAAATAGTAACCAGCGAATGGTGCTGTTCCGCGCGGATGTAATTCTTTCCCAGACGCGGCACGTTATAGACCGGCTCGTCGGTGCGCACCAGGCCCGGCATCACGCGCGCCTCTTCCTTGACCTCCTGCTGCAGCCGCGCCAGCGGCACCTGATAGTCGCGCGTCTCCTCCTTGCCTTTGGCGCAAAAGGTATAGTACGCGTCCACGCCGATGAGGCGCAGCAGCCGCCGCAGTGCCACCAGCTCGAAGCGGCGGCTGTTCTCGACCGTGAAAACCGCCTGATTATACACCCCAAGACCGCGGCGACGCATTTTTTGCACGGATTCCATGGACTCCGGCGTCACCTCATAGGGGTGTTCAAAATGGGTGACCAGAGCGATTTCGCGCCGGCCAGGTTCATGATGACGGGCGATGATGTCCGCCAGAGCGTCGCTCATGCGCTGCGGCAAGGCGACAAAGATACGCGAACCGATGCGAATGCGTTCGATATGCCCAATTGCGGCCAGGCGGCCGAGGATATCCGCAATGATCTTGTCCGGCATCACCAGCGGATCACCCCCGGTGACCAGCACCTCGGTGATGGCGGGATGGCTGGCCAGCCACTCAATGGCTTGATCGATTTGCCGGGGCAGGGCCAGCGCGCCATCATAGAGCACATCATTGATTTCCCAGTTGCGCTGGCAGTAGACGCAAATCTGGCTGCAGGTGTTGTAGGGCTTAAAAATGGCGATGTGGGGGTAGCGCCGGGTGATGAGATCAATTGGTGAAGTGTCTGTCTCGCGCATGAAATCGAAATAGGTGATGCGGTCTGCGCTGTGTTCTTGCATTTGCGCCACGTAGTGCGGCGGTGGCAGAACCTGGGCGCGCACGGCATGGTCGCGGCGGCGGTCTGAGCTGTAGTCCATGAGGGAGACATAGTAGGGCGTGACCCCGAATGGCAATCCCGCTTCTCTGGCCTGGTCTATGGCATCACGTTCCTTGGCCGTCAGGAGGATCAGATCCTTCAGAACCGTGCTGCTACGGATCAGGTGGTGGAGGTGCCAGTGGTAGTCTTCCCAGTTCTCTTCAGTAGCACTGAAATATTTGAGAATGCGTTGCTTGTTTTTCTGCCTCTGATTAACAATTTTATCCTGGAGGCCATGTGGATGGCGGTTGATGCAGGTTTGGTTTTGTTTCGCCAGTTCATCGAGGTCAGCAGACCGGGCAATAGCCGCTTCGCGACTCTCCAGGTCGAGAAAAGCCGGCAGGGTTTGCTGTGCGTAGACTTTACTTTTGCCGGTCATGCCGTCGAGGATGTGGTTCAGATCAGCATAAAAGGCCTCACTCAACGGTTCTTCGGTTTCTGATTAACGACATTTATTATTCCTGGGTGACGACAATTAAAATTCCTGTATAGAAGATCAGGAATTGCTATACTATCCAAGTCGACTGATAAGGAAGGAGGCTTGGATGGTAAGCGATCGTCAAGTCAGGAGATTGATAA